>VGFD01000733.1 GCA_016868975.1 Armatimonadota bacterium
CGTGCTCGCTACCGGCGGCCGACACCGCGCACAGTAGCGTGTCAGCGGCTGACACCGCGCACGGTAGCGTGTCGCGGTTTCCGGCGTGTCGCTAATCCGGGCAGAGGTACGTGTAGGCGCGCAGCGCGCCCTCGTAGTTTTCCAGCAGGCGCTGCGACTCCGCGATGGTGATGCGCCGCTCGCCCAGCGCCGCCTCGGTGCGCTGGCGGATGCGCTCCAGCATGTCCTCGCCGCCGTACTTCACGAAGCTCAGCACCTCGCTGACCGTGTTGCCCTTCACCACGTGCTCGATTTTCGGGCCCTGCTCGGTCAGCCGCACGTGCACCGCGTTGGTGTCGCCGAAAAGATTGTGCAGGTTGCCCATGATCTCCTGATAGGCGCCTCCCAGGAACATGGCAAGATAATAGGGCTGCCCTTCGGCGACGCGATGCAGCTCCAGCGTGGACTTCACGTGCCGCAGATCGATGAAGCGGTCGATCTTGCCGTCGCTGTCGCAGGTCAAATCCGCCAGGGTGGCGCGCTCGGTTGGCTCTTCGTCGAGCCGCAGAATCGGCATGATGGGAAACAGCTGATCGATTGCCCACGAGTCCGGCGCGGAGCGGAATACCGAGAGATTCACGTAATACGTCGAGGCGAGGATATTCTGCAAGTCGTCGAAATCGTCTGGCACGTACTCGCTGCCCGCCGTGAAATCCACCACCTTGCGGCAGCACGCCCAGAACAGCCGCTCGGCGCGCGCGCGCTGCGCCAGGCTGAGGTAGCCCAGTTTGAACGCCGCGATGGCCTCTTCCTTGAATTGCGTCGCGTCGTGGTAGGCTTCCTGGACGTTTTCCGCGCGCAGCGTCTGCCACGTCTCGTACAGGTTGCGGATCACGCGGGGATCGTCCGCCGCCGGCACCGCCGGCACCTCCGGCTCGTCGCCCATGACGCCGCTGACGCCCAGCACGTCGAAAACCAGCACGGACTGGTGGGATGCCAGCGCGCGGCCGCTCTCGCTGACCAGCGTGGGAACCCTCGCTCCGCGGTCCTGGCAGGCGTCCTTGATCTCGGCCACCACGTCGTTGGCATAGTTTTGAATATTGTAATTCTTGGACGCCTCGAAATTCGTCTTCGATCCGTCATAGTCCACCGCCAGCCCGCCGCCCACGTCGAGATATCCCATCGGGGCGCCCATTGCGACCAGCTCAACGTAGATTTTTCCGGCCTCGCGCAGGGCGTCTTTGATGACGCTGATGGACGAGATCTGCGATCCGATGTGGAAGTGAAGCAATTGCAGGCAGTCGAGCATTTCCGCGGCGCGCAGGCGTTCCACGGCCTCGAGGATTTCCGGCACGGTGAGCCCGAATTTCGCGCGGTCGCCGGTTGAGATTCCCCAGCGGCCCTCCCCGCGCGTGGTCAGCTTGGACCGCACGCCAACCACCGGCCGGATGCCCAGCCGGCGGCTCACGTCGATGACCAGCGACACCTCGGAGAGTTGCTCGAGCACGATGATGGTGGTGTGGCCCAGCTTCTGTCCCAGCATGGCGGTCTCGACGTAGGGTCGATCCTTGTAGCCGTTGCACACGATGAGCGCGCCTGGATTGTCCATCTCGGCCAGCGCGATCATCAGCTCGGGCTTTGACCCGGCCTCCAGCCCCAGCCCGTGGCGGCGGCCCGACGCGACGACCGACTCCACCAGGTGGCGCTGCTGGTTGCACTTGACCGGAAACACCCCGCGATACTGCCCGCCGTAGCCGTACCGGGCAATGGCCCGGGCAAACGCGGCGTTGAGGCGCTCCACCCGATCCTCCAGAATTTCTGGAAACCGGATGAGGATGGGCAGCTGCAAATTCCGCTCGCGCAGCGATTGGGTCAGCTCGTACAGATCCAGGGAGCCGCCCCGATCCCCGCGCGGTGACACGGTAAGGTGGCCGGCCACGTTTATCGAAAAATATGGGTCGCCCCACCCCTTGATGCGGTAAAGCTCCTCGCTGTCCTCAATGGACCACGCGGACTCGGTGGCCGTGGTTGCATTCATGCGCGTACCTTTGGCCGCCGCGACGCCCACTCCTGCGTGGCCGGGAACCGCCAAAAAATCAGCACCCCGGCGCGTTGCTCATCTTCTGGGTGCGGATGAGCATTTCGACGAACCCTTCGGCCATGGCTAGCAGCTTTTCCGAAGCGGCCCGGGCGCGGGCCTGCTGTTCCTCGGTCTGGGCGTATTTTTCGAGCAGCGCGCGCCCGGCCTGGACGTGAGCCCACTCGTCCGGCTGAATTTCCTCGCGGTAGAGGCGCGCCGTCTCGGCGTCGCCGGCAGTCTCGCAATAAGCGATGAACTGCTCGTTGCGGATGTGGCCGATGGCTTCCCGGGTAAACTGCGCCGCCGCAACTCGCGCCACCGGATCGGTAAGTCCGGCGAAAAATTCGTACAACTTGCTGCGCCCCTCGGCAAAGGGATTGATCGCGGAAGCGTCCTCGCCCAGTTGTTCGAGGCGGCGCGCGATGGCGCTGTAGTGCCTGGCTTCG
>VGFD01000734.1 GCA_016868975.1 Armatimonadota bacterium
GAGGGTGCGGTCGACGCCGGCCGGCGCCTGCACCACCATCCTCAACACGAGATTCTGCGCGTCGATGTCCATCTCCACGTTCTTCAGCAATATCCCGTGCCGGGTCAACAGGTCGCGCACCACGTCGATGTGGCCCGGCTTGTTCTCCATGTGCACCTCGATGCGCGAGTACTCACCTTTGCGCATGGGCTTCTCGACGGCCTTGAAGATGTAGATGGAGAGCATCACCAGCATGGTGGTGGTGATGGCCGCCGCATACATTCCCGCGCCGGTGGCCGTGCCGATTCCCGCGACCACCCAGAGCGAGGCCGCGGTGGTGAGGCCGCGGATGGTGGCCCCCTGCTTCATGATGGTGCCCGCCCCCAGGAAGCCGATGCCGCTTACGATCTGCGCGGCCACGCGGGCCGGATCGTTCACCCGGCCGACAGCGTAGAAGCCGTCGATGGAGACGATGGTGAAGAGCGCTGATCCCACGGATACCAGCGCGTGCGTTTTCAGGCCGGCCGCCCGGTGGATGCGCTCGCGCTCCAGCCCGACAGCCGCGCCGAGCAGGATGGCCACCACCAGCCGGGACATTACTTCGAGGTCCAGCAGAAAGATGTGCTCCACTCAGGAATTGACGCCTTCGGCGCCCGATGGCAGGAGTTGGATACGGGCGCTTGGTATGCCGCCCTGCACCATAGATTCTGCGCCATCCGCGGAGGCTCCCCTTGCAACCCAAAGTCATCGTCATGCTGCTGTTTTCGGTGGCCATGGGCATCGTCGGACAGCTCTTCTTCAAAGCCGGCATGCGGGAAACCGGCAACATCGAGCTGAGTCCCAGCGTGGTGCTGCTGTTCTTTCGTCCCAAGGTATTCGTGGGGCTGTGCTGCTACGGCATCGCGACGACGACCTGGCTGGTGGTGCTTTCCAAGGCGCCGCTCTCCCTCGCCTACCCGTTTCTTGCCGTCGGCTACATCGTGATCGTGCTCATGGGCAAGTTCGTCTTCCGCGAGGAAGTCGTCATGGCCACCTGGATCGGCGTGCTCCTGATTTGCGTCGGCGTCGTCCTTATCGGATACGGCAGCCAGATCACGCGCCAGACGCCGCTGCCCGCGGTGGAGAAGTCCCCGGTGGCGGTAGCGGCCCACTTTCCGCCGGAGTAGCGTTATCTGGTGCTTGCCGTGGCGGGCGTCTCGTTGGACGGCTCGACCCGCACCCGCTCCACCGCGCCGTTCGTCAGGCGGTAGCGGATAAGATCGGCGAGCTGCACGAGGTACAGCCAGATCTCCCCCAAGCCCAGCTTGCTCTTGCCGGCCACGCGGTTGGTGAAGGTGTACGGAACCTCGATAAACGTCCGATAACGGCCCTTCACGAACGTCTCCAGACCGATCTTGAAGCCGATGGGATTGAGTTGCACGCCGTCCACCACCTCGCGGCGCACGAAAAAATAGCCGGAGGTGATGTCGCGGATAGGCGTCAGCGGGCTTGCCATCCACACCGCGGTCTTCGAGATGATGAGGCGCGCCAGCGGCCACTGCTTGATGCCGCCGCCGCTGGTGTAGCGGCTGCCCACCGCGAGCTGGCAGCCGTCGTTCTCGATGGCCCGCACCAGGGCGGGGATGGCGGCGGGATCGTGGCTGAGATCCGCGTCCATCACGCCCACGATCTCCCCGCGGGCGGCCTTCCACCCGTCGATGACGGCGGATGAGAGTCCCAGCTTGCCGGCTCGGTGAACCACCTGCACGGGGTAGTGCAGCTTGAGATCCTCGGCCGCCTGCCCGGTGCCGTCGGGCGAATTGTCGTCGACGATGACCACTTCGGCGTCGATGCCGGCGCCGCGGGTCTGGGCGAAAATGGCCTCCACAAGCTCGCGGATGCCGTCTTTCTCGTTGTAGGTGGGGATGACGACGGAAACCATTACAGGGTGATCACTTTCCAGGCCGAGAGGAGGTGCTCGCAGATGGCGTCCATGTCGGCGACGCTGCCCACCTTGAGCTGCTCCTCGATGCCCAATTCATCCACCGAGATCACGCAAACCATGATCTTGATGCCCTGCTCTTCCAGGACGATGAGCTTGTGCAGCACGTCGCCGTCCTCGGCCGCCAGGGAAACGGCCTCGTTCATCAGGATGATGGCGCGCGGCTTGACCCGATTGTTCACCACGGCCTTAAAAAAGTGGCGCAGCAGGCGCTCGCCCAGAACCTCGTTGCTGCCGGTGCCCAGCGACTTCTTGCTCACCAGGATGACGATGTTCTTCTGGGCCGGCCCGCCGCCGATGCGGGCCATCTGCGGCTCCTGCTCTTCAAGCTCGGCGAAGTCCCCGCGGATCATGCGCAGGTAGTAGTTGAGGTCCTTCTCGGCAAAGGTTGGTGGCACGGCGCCCTCGATATCACTCATGGGGGGAGCCCTTCGGGGGGGAGCCCTTCGGGAGGGAGCCCTCCGCGAGGCGCAGGGCGAGGTCGACGGCTGCTTCCGGGTCGTCCGCCGGGTGGATGGGCGCGCGGCCGCCGCCGGGCAGCGTCA
>VGFD01000735.1 GCA_016868975.1 Armatimonadota bacterium
GGGAACGGCGGCGTCGCACTCGTGGGGGCGCGCCCACCCGGAAGATTTTACCCGGCATTGCTAAAGGAGGAGTTTGATGAGCAACACCGTGGAGCGCCTGGAATTCCAGGCCGAGGCCAAACAACTGCTGCACCTGATGGTGCACTCCATTTATTCGAACAAGGACATTTTTCTGCGCGAGCTGATCTCCAACGCGTCCGACGCGCTGGACAAACTGCGTCTGGAGTCGCTGACCAACAAGGACCTGAAGGCGGACACCAGCGACCTGCACGTCATGCTGGAGGCTGACAAGGAAGCGCGCACGCTGACCGTCCGCGACAACGGAATCGGCATGTCGCGCGACGAGGTGATCGGGCTCATCGGCACCATCGCCAAGTCCGGCACCGCGGAATTTCTAAAGCAGGTCAAGGAGACACGCGATCAGGCCGCCAGCGCGGAGTTGATCGGCCAGTTCGGCGTGGGCTTCTATTCCACGTTCATGGTGGCGGACAAGGTCACGCTGGTGACGCGTCACGCCGGCCAGAGCCAGGGCACCCGTTGGGAATCCACCGGTGACGGCACCTACACCATTGAGGACGTGGAGATGCCGCCGCAGGGCACCAGTATCACGCTGCACCTCAAGCCGGTCGACAGCGAGGACGGCGTGCATGACTACACCGACGAATGGACCGTCCGCTCCATCGTGAAAAAATATTCGGATTTCATTTCCTATCCCATCAAGATGGACGTGGAAAAATCCACCTGGGAGGACGGCAAGGAGACGAAGTCCCGCGCGGTGGAGACGCTGAATTCCATGAAAGCGCTGTGGGCGCGTCCCAAGGACGAGGTCAAGCCGGAGGAATACAAGGAATTCTACAAGCACATCTCCCACGACTGGAACGATCCGCTGCGCACCATCCACATGAAGGCGGAGGGCACGTTCGAGTATGAGTCCCTGCTGTTTGTCCCGTCGCGCGCCCCGATGGATCTCTACATGCGTGACGGCCGCCGCGGCTTGCAGCTTTATGTGAAGCGCGTGTTCATCATGGACGACTGCGAAGAGCTGATGCCGGAGTATCTGCGCTTCGTGAAGGGCGTGGTGGACGCCGCGGATCTTTCCCTGAACGTGTCGCGCGAAATTCTGCAGAAAGATCGGCAGATCCAGCAGATGCGGCGGCGCCTGGTGAAAAAGGTGCTGTCCGATCTGGAGTCGATCCGCGATGACGCGGCGGAGGAGTACGCGACGTTCTGGCACGAGTTCGGCCGCTGCATGAAGGAAGGCCTTTACGGCGATCCGGAAAACCGCGAAGCGCTGCTCGATCTGGCCCGTTTTAATTCCACCCAGGACGAGGGCGGCCTCATCGCGCTCAAGGACTACCTCGGGCGCATGAAGGAAGGCCAGGAGGCGATTTATTACCTGACCGGCGAGACCCGGGCGTCCGTGGAGAACAGTCCGCACCTGGAGGCGTTCAAGGCGAAGGGTATTGAGGTGCTGCTGCTTACCGACCCCATCGACGAGCTGTGGGTGTCCATGGTGGGACAGTACCAGGGCAAGTCGTTCCAGTCCGCCGGCAAGGGCGAGGTGACGCTGGGCGGTGAGGAGGAGAAAGCCGAGCAGGAGGAGCGCAAGAAGGACTTCGCGTCGCTGCTTTCCTGGATGGCCTCGAAGCTCTCCGAGGTGAAGGAAGTGCGTCTCTCCACGCGCCTCACGGCGTCACCGGCCTGCGTGGTGGGCGACCAGTACGACGTCACGCCGAACCTGGAGAAGATGATGCGCGCCATGGGCCAGGACGTGCCCGAGGTGAAGCGGATTCTCGAGCTCAATCCGGAACACCCGCTGGTGGTCGGGTTGAAGTCCGCGTACGACGAGCGGAAGGACGACCCGCAGCTTGCCGAGGTGGCCGAACTGCTCTTCGGGCTGTCGATTCTGGCCGAGGGTGGCGAGTTGAAGGACCCGGCCCGTTTCAGCAAGGTGCTGGCCGAAACCCTGACCCGAGCCATCTGATCAGGTTTGGGCCCCATGGTTAGTTCATGGAAAGGGGCCCCTGCTATGATGCATCCACGGTCGGACGTGCCCTGGGGGGAAACGGGTGGGCACTCCGACTTTTTACTTCCGTGCAGGGGACCGGGCGCGGGTCGCGCGAATTCCGCGCCTTCGACAAATCGCTGCGGGGGATTCCAGGCTGAAGAAGATTTTCATCGGGCTCCTGGTAATTATTCTCGCTTTCCTGGGCTTCGCGGCCACACGTCCGTCGGAGTTTGCCGTGGAGCGCTCGATTTCCATCGCGTCTGCGCCGCAGACCGTGTTTCCGCTGATTAACGACTTTCACAACTGGACCATGTGGTCCCCATGGGAAGGGCTCGACCCGGCCATGAAGCGCACCTACGGAAATGTAAGCGCCGGCACCGGCGCGGAGTATTCCTGGGTAGGCAACGACAAGGTCGGCGAAGGAAAGATGACCATCCTGGAGAGCAAGCCGGATTCGCTGGTGAAGATCAAGCTGGAATTCATCAAGCCCTTTGA
>VGFD01000736.1 GCA_016868975.1 Armatimonadota bacterium
AGCTGGGCGTGGTCCACGATCCGATGTCGCGGCGCACGAAGAACATTATCGGGACGCTGCCCTCGTCGTTCATCAAGGAAGGCTTTCGCGGCGCGATCCTCGCCGATCTCAATCCGACGGCGTTCTTCCTGGGCGGCATTTGCGAGACGATCCAGCAGATCGACATTTTCTGGAACCAGAAGGACAGCGAGGGGGCCGGCGCGCAGCCGGCGCCGCCTCCGTCAACGGGGCCCAACCCGCAACCCTGAAAGGCTCAACAGCCCCCTGCACACTTGTTAGCGCCGTTGCAGAAACAGCCGGGACAGCAGCCGTTCGGATTCGTGGAGCAATCTCCCCCCTTGGGAATGCACGAGGCGCCCTGGGCGGCTGACGGCGCGGTCATGCTCACCACCAGGGGAGCTGCCGCGGCGGCGATGCCCAGCATGCGCAGGAGATCGCGCCGCGAGATGGCTTTCTCCAGGTGAACTTGCTCCTCGAGGAGCCGCGCCTCCGCGAGCCGCTGCAGGGTCATTTCCACCAGCCGACGGTCCATGGGCACCGCGTCCAGGCTGTTGGCGCCGTCGCACTTCCGCCATACCGTGATGGCGGCTTCGTTGAGGCGGTGCATCTTGTGCGAGCGCAGGTCGTAGATCAACAGTTCGTCGCCGACTTCAACGGCAACCAGGTCGTCCTGCCGGGCGCGGGGCATGCGGTCCATGCTGTCTCCAATAGTGCAAATGGCTGCACCTATTGTATCGGAACGCGGGCGCAGGTTCACTATTGACAGCGAAAAAATCTTTTTTGGCCCGGCTACATCTCCAGGGCGCCCGCGGGGGCCGGTGATCCGCCTGGAATCGTGGCCGGGAGCGGGATGAGGGTGGGTCCGCCGGGCCCGGGAGGGGCCACCACTTCCACGGGGATGATGGGCGGCGGCTGCGCCATGAGCGTCGAAGGGCTGGCGCTCGGGGAGGGGCTGCCGGTCGGGGTGGCGGTTTCCGCGCCAGTGCGCGCGGAAGTCGTGGACGCACTCGCCGAGGGCGGTGCCGCCGCCCCTGGCGTGGGAGGGCGGAAGGCTTCCCGTGAGTGCCGTTCCACCCGAGGGGTGTCCGGGCGCAACGCGAGGCCGATGACCAGGAGCGCGAAGACGCCGCTGTAGACAAGCAGCCGTCGGGTCGCGCGCTGGCGGCGCCGCTTGTCGCGGGCCAGTTGTTCCGGGCTGAACAGCGGCCGGTCGTCGCCCAGGCGTAGCTGGGTGTCGAGGTCCGCGACGGCGCGTTGAAGGGCTTCTCGATCCTGGCTCATTCTTGCAGCGCGGCTTTGTCCTTGACGTAGCGCAGGCGGATCTGCTGGGCCACCGGGAAATAGGGCGGCGGGGTGCGCTTCAGTTTTTTGTCGTAGGAGTAATTTTTGACGTAGCCGGTGATACCCGTCTGCGTGTTGGGATTGAATAAGCCCACCGGACCGCGCACTTTCTGGATCAAGCTGCCGTATAGCTTCAGGGTCCCGCGCGGAACGCCCTCTCCATAGTTATTGACGAAGAACGAGCCGTTGCGCGCCATGATTGCCGCGTTGATTTCCAGGTCCTCCCGCGCGTAGGGATTGGTTTGCACGATGACGTGGTTGTTGGCCACCAGCCCGAGGGCATCCGTGGACTTGTCGTCGTAGGTAATGTCGTCGGCGATCCAGATGTTTCCGCCGCTGGAGATGGTCTTGCTCCCGCTTACGTGTCCGTAGACGATGGCGTCGCCCTCCACGTAGATGTGATTCTTGGAAGTGGTGCTCCAGGAGCCATTGTAAATGTAGGTGTCCTTTCCCCAGGGGATTACGTAGCTGCTGCCGGTGACGCGCAAGGCGTCCTCCGAAGTTGCGACGCTGGGAAGTGGGATCTCGGCCTGTCCACCGTTGAACGCAAACTGTGCGGCGTCTCTGGCTGCGGTGGGAATGTCGTTGAGGTAGGCGGTGAAGAAGTGGTAGTAGTCGCGGTTGTCGCCATTACGCGCGCCTCTCTGGTTGTAGGTTCCGCTCACCCGATCCAGATAGCTGTCATTTCGATTGTAGGTGGTGACCTCGTCGGTGAACTCCGGTTTTCCGCTGACGTTCAGATATCCGTTGGAGTGCACCGGCCCGCGCAAGGTATCCCCGGTCAGGAACCAGATGGCCGTGCCCCACCAGCTCGTTTCCTGATCCGTAAAATAGGCGTAGCTGGCAAAGGTCTCTTGCTCGAGCACGGCCTCCAGGGTCCGCGAGGCAAGCACCGTGCCACTGGCGCCACTCCAGACCTTGCCGATGGAGGTGATCTTCCACGAATCGAGTCCGTTCACGGAGGGGAGTGAAGCCTTGCTGATGTCGCAGGTGGCGTACAGATCGCCGACGGTCCCTCTGATGGGCGTCGTGGGCGTCGCCGCCTCATTTACGCCCATCTCGGCCATGGCCCGCGAGATTCCGGCCCGCGCCACGTAGAACGCCTGGGCGGACAGTAATTCGTCGCGCGAGGTGAGGTAGTCGCTGGTCATGATGGTGGT
>VGFD01000737.1 GCA_016868975.1 Armatimonadota bacterium
CCAGCAACGTTCATCGCGGCTGCTCGACGCCCGCCAGATTGCCGCATGGGCCCCACATGGATACCGTGATGCTCGGAACCAGGGTTCATCTGGGGAATGTCGGATGAGAAGAAAAGGAAAAGGGGTCAGACCCCCTTTCGCAGCGAGGACGCTTACATCCTTGAGAGCACATTGCCTTCCGCCTGCGATCGGAGCAGGATCGGCGCTCGAGAGCCGGGCGAGGCATAAGCCCGGCTGGAGGTGGGGAGGGTAGCGATGATACTTGCGTCCTTGATTCGAATCTTCGGCTTGACGTGCGTGGCCGCTCTCGCCCTGCTCTTGAGCGTATCCCGGACGACTCTGGCCCAGGAGGATGAGCCTGGCGACCAAGAGTTGGCGGGATTGTATGCGCTGACCGAGGTACCGGAATCGCTCGACCCCATCAAGTTTCCGCTATGGGAGTGGACGGGTCACCAAGTCACACAGTACCTCGCCGGTGAGCTGCTCAAGCGCATGGGCTACAACGTCGAGTACATCCACACGGCGGAGATCCCATCCGTACCGGCGATCCAGGAGGGCGCGCTTCACGTGTCTCTGGAGTACTGGGTCGGCAACAACCGCGTGAAATTCTTCAAGGCGACCCAGCGTGGCGGCGGTGCCGAAGACCTCGGCTATCTCGGCATCAAGGCCGTCGAGGGTTGGTGGTACCCCGCGTACATGGAGGCAACCTGCCCGGGCCTGCCCGACTGGCACGCGCTGAACGAATGCGTTGAGCAGTTCGCGACGGGCGAGACCGCCCCGCTCGGGCGCGCGGTCGATGCTCCGGCCGAGTGGATCACTTACAACGACAAGCGAGTCGAGTCTCTTGCACTCAAGTACGAGCTGGTGCGTTCCGGGGGCGAGGGCGGGCTGATCACCGAGATCCAGTCGGCTTACGCCCGCAAGGCGCCCGTGATGCTCGCGTACTTTTGGTCACCGCACTGGATTTTCGCGAAGTACGACCTGCGCAAGGTGGACTTGCCGGCGTACAAGCCCCAGTGCTGGGACGACCCGTCATGGGGAGTCAATCCTGACGCCACCCACGACTGCGACTTCGCGATTCAGGAGATCAAGAAGCTGGTCTGGACCGGTGTCCGCGACAAGTGGCCGGCGGCGCACCGGTTCCTTCGCAACTTCGAGATCACCAACGAGACGCAGAACTCGCTGGTGCTCAAGATCGACGTCGAGGGGCGAGACATCGAGAGCGTCGTTGCCGAGTGGATCGATGGCAACGAGGACACATGGTACTGGTGGATCAAGGACGCGCTCCTGAACCCCGGACAGTAGGCATGGCGGCTGCGTGGCGGCGCGTCATGAGCGACGTCTGCCCACCGCCAAGATCAGGTCTGGAAGGCGATGCTTAGGCCGGAGCAGCTTGCGGCGTTCGCTCGGGACGGGCTTCTACTGGTGCCGGCACTGTTCGATGCCGAGGAAATCGATCTTCTGACGATTGCGTGCGCCAAGGACCAAGCGCTGGCGCGTCAAGCCCTCGACATGCGTGATGGCGCCGGGGGCATCTTCGTGCAGACGGTCTGGAACCACCCCGGCGACGATGTCTACGGCATGTTCGCCCGGTGCCGTCGCTTGGTCGGAGCCATGGAGCAGGTACTGGGCGGCGAGGTCTACCACTACCACTCGAAGATCACCTGGAAGCGCCCCGGCGATGGCGCCTTGGCTTGGCACCAGGACTACGGTTATTGGTACGAGAACGGGTGCTTGTTTCCGGACTTGGCGAGCTGCCTGATCGCCATCGACAAGGCCGAACGGGACAACGCATGCCTGCAAGTGTTGAGGGGCTCGCACCGCATTGGCCGTCTCGAACACCGGCGGATCGGGGATGTCCTCACCGTCGATCCCGAGCGTCTAGCGGAAGCCATGAAACGGCTTGAACTCGTGCACTGCGAGATGGCGCCGGGCGACGCACTCTTCATTCACTGCAACATCGTCCACCGCTCCGAGGCCAACGTCTCGGACTGCTCGCGCCGAACCTTGATCTGTTGCTACAACGCGGCGTCGAACGATCCCTACAAGGACAGCGAGCACCCCCGCTACACGCCGCTTGAGTCGGTTCCCGACGAGGCCATCAAAGCGGCCGGCAGGCGCCTCAGCGAGCCGGACAAGGTCTTCCTGACCACGGGTTGACACCGCATCGCATCCTCAACCCGACATTTCCCAGATAGGCGGCCCACCCGCCTCTGATTGTCGGCGGAATGGCCCGGCCCTGGTCCTCTCGGTAAGGGGGAGGCGGGTAGCGACAACGTTCGTCGCAGCAGAATCGTCGGCTTGACCGATATGCAGCACCCCAGACGTGCGATTATGGCCTGTCTCGTCACAGTGCTGGCGCACTTCGCCTGTCGCCGGCTTCGCGCGCCCGCTTCCTGCCGTCAGCATGGTGTCGGCTCTCGTGGTTGGTCTGCCCCCTGAAAAGTGGTCCTCCCTGAGGTATGGCTTTTGAGCCATTTGGAGGATGAAGGAAT
>VGFD01000738.1 GCA_016868975.1 Armatimonadota bacterium
TGACCCAGGGGAGTCGCCTGCGGCACCCCCCCATGGATCTGACCCAGGGGAGTCGCCTGCGGCACCCCCCCATGGATCTGACCCAGGGGAGTCGCCTGCGGCACCCCCTGGGCCCCCGATATACTGGTGGTTCGTCAGTGTGAAAAATTTTCCTGCCGTGCCGCGACAGCGAACACCGGTTCGATCGGCACGCGAACGGGGGTTCGGTGATCGGCCGCTGGCGTGGCTCCGAGTTCGAGGACACGGGCCCAGCTCGACGGCATCTGGTACAAGCTGCATGGTATCGCGAGCAAGCGGCACGGCGCTTTCATCCCCCTGCTGCTGCCTTGCCAGACAACCCACGATCTTCATTCGGTTCGGACAGCGTGAGGACGACCCGTTTCCCGAGCGCCTGTGCGAAGCGGTCAAGCAGCTCGAGCGTCGGCTGTTTGAGGGTTCTCCCCTGTTCCACCCGGCTGACGATTGGCTGAAAGGTACCTGCCGCCTCGGCGAGCTGTGCCTGCGTCCAGCCCTTCTTGAGTCGTGCCTGGCGGATCTCTTTGCCGATGGTTTTGAGCATGTTGGAAAACAGGCCGACTTCGTCTGGAGCCACTTCATCGCCACGAAGGACGCGGAGGCGCAGTTCGTTCAAATAATCCCGCTCCTTGGTCAGATATGGAAGGACTTCTCGCTCATATTCATCCTGCGAGCAGTACCCCGCGTTGGCCAGTTCCCAGGCAACCCCTTCGGCGAACGCCCTGGAGCTCTTCTGGTCCGCCAGATAACTCCGATCGGCCTGGTTGAACAGCGTCGCGATTCCCTCTCGGATGATGCGGATTTTTCCAGGACCCATTTCTAGTCGCCACCTTCTCCTGTTTTGTTTGCCGCCTTCAGTCTTCAACATTGTGGAGCCCTACGATCTTGATGGGAACGCCATCATCGCACAAGATGACGAAAAATTCGCGGTCCAAAGTCGTCCTTACCGTCTTCACCTGCTGCGCATCGATCTCGGCCTCGAACACCACGTATGGCTTTCCTTCATACAGGCTGAGATACTGCTCGAAGTGCCCGTACACGCCGCGGCCATGCCAGTTGTTGCTGCCCACTCGCAGCATGCCGGAGTCTTCGATTGCCCGGGCAACCTTGCGGCTTCCTTTTCGGAGGCCGTGGTTGATGACGTGGACGCCGCGAAAGAGCACTTACATACTCCATGACGTATTATATCCCATGAAGTATTGGAGTGCAACCTCCGTTTTCCTGCCTGTGGGTCAGGCCTGAGGCTCGTTCACTCCGGTGGGTACGAGCGCTGGATCTCATCGCCGGCCGGCAGGTTCCACATTGCCTGTCTCCGCCGGCAGGTGGCGGATTACGGCGGCGAGCGCGATTTGACATCCCCGGACGCTTCCCCTATAATGAGACGGCCTTTTCGTCAGGAAGGGCATTCCAGCGCCGTCACGGCGCGCAATCAGCGAACCGGAAGGAGGGTGCGTTCCGATCGGCAACCCTCAGTGAGAGGAACGACGGCAAGAGATGAAGGTTGATATCGCCGAGATCAGACAGGGCGGGGCAGGTGCGAAGTCCGACTTCGACTACCAGGGTCCGCTCGACCTCGTCGACCTCCGCTTCCTGGGGCCGGTCCAGCTGCACCTGAGGCTGTCCAACGCGGGCAGCCGCCTGCTGATGCAGGGTGAGCTGGAGGGCAAGGTGCGGGTGACCTGTGATCGCTGCGCCGAGGACTTCGAAGAGACTCTCACCGTCGAGATTGACGAAGAATATCTGCCTAGCGCGAGTCCCGAAGCGGCCGGACACGAAGACGATCCCTGGACCGACATCAACGTGTATCAGCCGGAAGACACGACAGTTGACGTGACCGAGGTGCTCCGCCAGAATACTCTTGCCGCGCTTCCCATCCAGGCGCTTTGCAGCGAGGCCTGCCAGGGCCTGTGCGCGAGCTGCGGCGAGAATCTGAACAAGCGTCAGTGCTCGTGTGAGCGCTCCAGCATCGATCCCCGCTGGCAGCCGCTCCTCAAGCACATGCAGCAGACCGAGCCCTCGTCCAACTGATCGGATCGTGCCCCCGCCCGTCGCGGGAGGTCAGCCATGCCCAATCCAAAATACAAGACGTCCCATTCCAAGACGCGCCGCCGCCGCGCGAACATCCGCCTGGAGGCGCCCAACGCGGTTCCGTGCCCGCACTGCAAGGAGCCCAAGTTGCCGCATCACGTGTGCCCGGCATGCGGCAAGTACCGCGATAGAACGGTCTTCACGCTGGAGGCCTAGCGGGTGTCGCGCCTGCGGGCCGCCATTACCGGCGTCGGCCACTACGCCCCGCCAAAGGTCCTCACGAATCAAGATCTCGAGCGCATGGTGGATACCAGCGACGAGTGGATTCGCACGCGGACCGGCATCCTTGAGCGGCGCATCGCCGATGAATCCACCGCGACCAGCGACATGGCGGTCGAGGCGGCTTTGCGCGCCCTCGAAAACGCGCACGCGCGCGCCGAGGATCTGGATTT
>VGFD01000739.1 GCA_016868975.1 Armatimonadota bacterium
ACGGCGGCGGTGCCGTCCATGCGCACCCACGGCTCCTGCGCCCGGCTCTCGTTGATGCGGACGTCGCGGGGCACGTTTTCCCTTAGGTAGCTGACCAGCGACGGAATCGTGACGGCGCCGTCACGCGCCGTCACGCGCGGCCGCGCCGCGCATCCCTTCCACCAGGAACCAGGTGAAGTACCCCTGCTTTCGCAGACGGCTCTCGTAGGACCGCTGGCCGACCTTGCAGGAGACCAGGGTGACCGCCGCTTCCAGATCTCCGCCCTCGCGCGTCGCGGAGAGCACCAGGTCGCGCGACATCCCATCGGACATCCCCTTCGCGGTCGGGTCCTTGCCCGGCTCGCGCCAGGGGTCGTTGGCGCAGGCGTCGATCACCTGCAAAATCCTCGAGGCGCGCAGCGACTTCATCGCCTCGTGCACGGCGCGCACCGACAGCGTGGACAGGCGCATCAACTCCAGGCTGGCCGGGTCGGTGTCCGAGGTGAGCAGCCAGCGCTCGTCCCCCTTCTCGGCGCCGTGCCCGGAAAAGAAGAACACGAAGGTGTCCCCGGGCTGCACCACGTCACGCAGTCCGACCAGCTTTTGCATGACGGCGCGCGAGGTGGGCGGCTCCCCGCCGGAGGTGGTCATGACGAACACGTTGCGGGCCGGAAATCCGCCGCATTCGCGCAAGGTCTTCGCGACCAGCATCGCGTCGGCCCCAGCATAGTGGAGCGGGTCAATCTTCGCGGTCTGCTCGTAGCGGTCCACGCCCACCACCAGCGCCCACTTCTGGAGCCCGCCCTGCGCGCGCAAGCCAGCATCGCCGCCCCACAATACCACCGCCCCAAGCATCACGGTCGCGAGAAGCCTTCCGAATCCACGATTCCTTTGCATCGGCAACCTCCCCGCGGACATGGTTCTCCAGCGGATAAGTGCACTCCTCGGCGACCGACGGTCACCCACGCGCCGGCACGTGCGACCCGGTCCGTGTTTGGTGCGCGTGACACGCGCCCGGTCCGTGTCATTGCGGATGACACGCGCCCGGTCCGTGTCATTGCGGATGACACGCGCCCGGTCTGTGTCATTGCGGATGACACGCGCCCGGTGCGTGTCATTGCGCGTGACACGCGCCCGGTCCGTGTCATTGCGGATGACACGCGCCCAGTCTGTGTCATTGCGGATGACACGCGCCCGGTACGTGTCATTGCGCGTGACACGCGCCCGGTCCGTGTCATTGCGCGTGACACGCGCCTGGTGCGTGTCCGTGTTCGGGATAGGCGCTCCGGTGCACGTCGCGCCCGGAGATCACATCCCAGCCACACCGCCACGTGTCGCGGCGACCTCGCTCGGGCATGCGGCCACTGGATGCCAGCGCGTCACCGTGCGCTTGATTTCCTCGCCGGACTCTTGCTCGGCGACACGAAGCTCAAATGCCTTCTGCAAATTCATCCACAGCTCGGCCGACGTGCCCAGCCACTGGCTCAGCCGCAGCGCCGTATCAGCGGTCAATGCGCGCGTGCCCTTCAGGAGCTGGTAGATCCGATTGGGAGGAACATGCAACGCAGCCGCAAGCTCAGCGGCTGACATGCCGAGCGCTTCCAGCTCGTCGGCGATAAACTTGCCCGGGTGAATCCGCTCGCGTGCCACTGTGCGCCACCTCGTCAATGATAGTCCAACCTCACGCTCCGCCTAAAATCCGCCGGCGTGCCGCCAGGCGCGGATGCGGTGGGCGTGCTCGATCTTGTGCTCTGCGTCCATCAGCAGCAGGTCGCGGAGGGTGCCGTGCCCGCCCCACGGGAAATTGGCCTCGTGGGCCAGCTGGCGCTCGGTGAGGCGGCGCGCCCACTCCGTGAAGGCGTGCTGCTCCTGCTCCAGCTCCAGGAAGATCTCGCCCACCGAGCGGTCCTGGCGGAGCGCCACCTGCTTCGCGTTGAACTCGCGCCAGTCGTCCTCGTGGGGGATCTGCCAGGGGAAGGCCGCGTGACTGCGCCTCGCCATCACTTTGGCCGCGCGGTGGAACTCTTTCTCCCAACCGGCCAGGTGCGCCACGATGTCTCGGACGGTCCATTGCCCCCCGACTTTGTCCCCCTCCAGGCGCTCGTTCTTGATGCCGCTCACCGCCGCCTGCAAAAACAGGCGCGCGTGCTCGAAGCGCTCGATGACCTCGTCTCGGGACATGCGGATGCACTTCCCGCGACGGCAGGAATGTTCCCTTCCTGGACGCCAATTCAAGGGCTTCCATGCGCATCACCAAAGTCGTCACCAAGACCGGAGATCGGGGCGAAACCGCGCTGGCCGGGGGGCGCCGCGTGTCCAAGGCGTCGGCCCGCGTCCAGGCTTACGGGGACGTCGACGAACTCAACTCCCTGATCGGCGTGGCCCGCGCCTTTCCCATCGACGCCCGGCTCGGCGAGATGCTCGAGCAGGTGCAGCACCAGCTCTTCGTGGTCGGCGCGGATCTGGCCACGCCGGCCGACATCCCCGGAACCCGCGTGGAGACGGTGGAAATTGCG
>VGFD01000740.1 GCA_016868975.1 Armatimonadota bacterium
CTCGCCTTCTTCGCAACGGACTCGATGACGTCTTTCTTGCCAAGAACCTTCGACTTTGCCTTTACCGGTGCCATTTTTGTCCAACTCCTTCCGCGGTTTGGGATCGGAATGCCCGACTATTCGGCGACCCATATGGCATTCCTTCTGTCGAAAAAAAATTTTTGGCGCGAAATCTAGGGAATTTGGCGACGTGGCTCCGGCAACCCCCAAGCCGTCCCGATCGAGGCTGTTTACATGTGGATAACCCTGTCCCCACGGGGTTCCATGCAGGCCACGCATGGAGGGCCGCATAACGGAGAGTAGCGTGTCGATAAAGCAGCGAAAACGTTGTGGTTACAACGTTCTCGCTAATGGCGGGTTGAATGGCGTTCCCTGTGGATTTGAATGCTATTCCTGGCGTTTCTGCAACAAGAACAGCGCGACCATGACCACGCCGACGAACACGACAGCGCCCAGGATGATGGCCGGCCAGTTCGATCCGCTGGCCTGCGCAGTGGCCTCCGGACTGGCCGTGGCGGCCGGCGTTGCCGGGGTGAACTCAGGAGTGGTGGCCGCCGGGGAGCTTGGATCACCCGCCGCTGGCACACCTGAGGACGGCAGGTCGGTGGGCGCAGCCTCCCCACTCGGCGTGTTGGGTTCTACGGCTGGTGGACTTTGAGCGTTACCCGTCGCCTCGACCTGCTCGGGAATGTCGGTCGACTCAACGCTGAAGCCGTGCGCGACGCCCCCCGGGATGAGCGCCAGGCCGAGCAGCAGCAGCACCGTGAGCAACGAGAGGATGCGTGTCGCGCGCGCTTTTCGCATGGTCCTCCTATCTTATGAGGGTTAAGATTCAGGGTTAAGATTCAGGGTTAAGATTCAGGGTTAAGATTTAGGGTTAAGGGTTCAGGTTTGGGGTCAAGATTTGCTTCTTGCCGCAAAGGCCCCTGTGGTTCTTCGCCACGTGGAGCGGATCAAAAGTTCTCCAAGATCTGGTAGACCGGGAGGAACACCGCCAGCAGCACGAAGCCCACGAGTCCGCCCATGAACATGATCATGAAAGGCTCGATGAGCGCG
Organism: Armatimonadota bacterium; assembly: GCA_016868975.1. Classification (GTDB taxonomy): domain Bacteria; phylum Vulcanimicrobiota; class Xenobia; order RGZZ01; family RGZZ01; genus VGFD01. The sequence goes on from VGFD01000740.1 coordinate 1,057, forward strand.
GTGAAGGCGTCCAGCGAAGCCTCGATCTCGGTATCGTAGAAGTTGGCCAGCTTCAACAGGATGTCGGGAAGGTTGCCGGTTTCCTCGCCGACCGCGACCATGTGCGGCACGATGGGGGGAAACATATGGTACTCGCGCAACGGCTGGGAAAGACGCATGCCGGCCTTGAGGCCGCGCTTCACCTCGTCAAGGATCTCCGACACGATCTCGTTGCCCGCCACCTTGCCCACGATCTCCAGGGCGTGGATCATGGGCACGCCGGAAGAGAGCAGCGTGCTCAGCGTGCGGCAGAACCGCGAGATGATGACTTTCTTGTTGACCCCGCCCACGCCCGGCAGCTCGAGCAGCAGCCGATCGGCCCAGCGCCTTCCGACGCGCGTCTTGATGTAGCGCGAAAGCAGGAAGCCGCCAACGCCCACGCCCCCCAGCACAAGCAGTATCATGATCGGGTTGGTCCCGATGTTGGTGATGAAGATGAGCAATTTGGTAGGCCAGGGCAGCTCGACGTTGATGCCTTCCAGCAGCCCCACGAACGTCGGAAAGACGTACATTATAAGGATGCCGGTGACGATGATGGTCACGATGAACACGAAAATAGGATAGGTGGTGGCCGACGATACCTTCTTCTGGATCTTGTAGTCCCGTTCGAGGAAGTTCGCGGCGCGATCGAGGATCTCGCCGAGGGCGCCGGCCATCTCGCCGGCCCGGACCAGGCTGACGTAGATGGGCGAGAACACGTCGGGATGCTTTTGCAGCGCCTTGGCCATGGACATGCCGCTCTTCACGTCGTTGTAGATCTCGGCGAGGGCCATGGACAGGCGGCGGCTCAGCGTCTGCTTGGAGAGGCCCTCCAGGCCGCGGACCAGGGGCACGCCGGAGTTGAAGATGGTGGCGAACTGGCGGGTGAAGACCACGAGTGCCCACAGGTTGACCCGGTCCATGCGCGCGCGAAGGTGCCGGACCCAGGCGAAGAGATCGGCCTGCTCTTTGACGTTGGTGACGGTGTACTTGATGTTCCGGAGGTCTTCAATTACCGTCTCCATGTTGGGCGCTTCGACGACGCCTTGAATGACGCGTCCCTTGGAGTCGAGCGCCTCGTATGCAAACCGAGCCAAGCAGTGTGTCCCCCCGGAAAAAGGGTCGCGCCACGACACCAGAACAGGTGCGCGCAGCCACGTCAACCCGCATGTGAGCGCAGACGGAGCCGGATACTTCGGCGTCCGCTTCGGGGCTCCCGCGGGACCCCCGCTTCCCGGCCGGGGGCACAAGACCGTTTTCTACTATATCACAAAGACTTTGGCCATTTCAATCAAACCCTGACCGGTAAAGGGAATGCCGCACATCGCGCAGAAGCCCCAGAGGCCGCGTCGGCAGTGGCCGGCAGGCACCCGGATGGAGGGATGCCGCATGGGGGTCTTCGACAAAGTCAACGAGGGC
>VGFD01000741.1 GCA_016868975.1 Armatimonadota bacterium
TGATGGACTGGCCGAGGGTCGTTCCGTCGTTCACCGTCAGAATGAAGGAGGAACCGACGTAGAAGTTGCCTACACTGTCGTTAATCTGGGAGATGTTGCCGGAACTGTCGAAATGGAGGACCGTGAAGGCGCCTGGCGTCGTGCTCACGGGGCTGCCGGCTATCCCGCTGGTCCAGAGTCCGCTGCTGGCACTGGTCACCGTCATCGTCCACTGGTCGTCCAGGCCACTGTTGTTGATTTCCTTGAGCAGGTCCAACTAGATGCTGTGCAAGTTGCCGGCGCCGTCGTACGCGTTCAGATTGAACGTCTTGGTGTTGTTCGGCGTGGAGGTAGAGTAGGCGCTCGGGGTGAGGGAGTCGAGCTGCCCGCTGACGGTGGCGCTGGTTGACCCACCGTCGACGCCGTCAACGGAGCCGCTGGGCATGCTGGACGCGCCTTCAGACAGCGCGGTGAAGTCGAGGAGAAAGCTCTCCGGGCCGCCTGCCGTGCTGGCGGTTACGGTGGGCTTGTACGCCGCGCCGAAGCCGTTGATGTTGGTAAGGACTCCGGCGACGAAGGTCAGGGTCCCGGTCAGCTCGCCGCCGGCGGTGCCGGTCCAGGTGCCACCGGCGGTGACGTTGTCGAGTCCGGTGATGGCGTAGGTCCAGACACCGCCGCCGGTGTTGGTGAGCGTCACTCCCACGCTGTGCGCCACTCCGTTGGCGTCGTAGAAGTTGAACGCACCGCCAACGCCCGGGTCGCTGCTTCCCAGCGTGCCGAAGACGTCCGGCTCGGTGGTTTTCACCGGCGCCGCGGTGCCGCCGCTCTCCGTGGCGGTTGGCGCGGGCAGTGTGGGCGCCCCCACGCTGGTCAGGCCGGAGAAATTCACCAGCACGTTTTGCAGGGTCCCCGCGCCGTCCGTGATCTGCACGGTGGTGGTGGCGGTGGTGGTCCCGCTGTTGTTGAAAGTGATGTCGCCGGTAGCGCCGGGCGTCGAGCTGGTAATTCCGGAAGACCAGGTGGCATCGCTGGGTGACGTGATGGCGTAGTGCCAGGTGTCCGCCAACTCCGTGCTGCCGCCGGTGGCGTTCGTGGTCTTGGTGAGGGTGAGCGTCACGTTGTGGGAGGTGCCGGTGGCGTCGAAGAAATTCAGCGCGTAGGATGCCGTGCCTTCGGGGTCGAGGCTGGCGGCCGTGCCGGCGCTCGCGTTCAGCGTGCCGCTGGGGTTGAACGTCGTTGTGGCACTGTTGGTGGCGTTGCCGTCATTCGTGCCGGTCAGGTTGGCGGGCCCCAGGTTGACGGTGCCGTTGGTCGGCTGGGTGATGTTGCCAAAGTCGAAGGTGATCACCTGGCCGGGCACCGTGCCATCCTCGATGGTGATGTTGAAGGCTGCAACCGGATTGCCATTGAGCGTGATCATGTTGCCCAGGTCGTTGAAGACCATGGTGCCGCTGGGCGTTGGCGCCGCCGCTGCGGATGCCGTTCCAGTGGTCGCTTACGGTGGTCAGCCCGTTGATCTGGTAGCTCCAGGTGTTGCGCCCGGTCTTGGTCATGGTCAGGCTGGTGGGGTGCGGCAGGCCACCGTAGTCCAGGAAGGTGTCGGCCGCGATGGTCGTGCTGTAGCCGCTCAGCTCGTCGCGATCCAGGGTGGCGGTATAGTACGCGGACAGCGTGGTGCCGGGCGACGCGCCGTCCGCGGAGAGGGTCACCGAGGACGCGGCCGGCGTGCTCGACAGCGAGGACATGTCGACGACGACCTTCTGGCCTTCCGCGGTACCGTCCGCGAAAGTCACCTCGAGCAGGCGGCCATTTTCTCCGTTGGTTTTCACCAGCGTGCCGCTCGAGTCGAACTCGAGCAGGATGCCGCTGGTGTTCTCGCTGGCGCCGGTCCAGGCGCCGCCAGCGCCCACGTCGGTCATGTGCATCATCCAGGTGTCGGCGGCTTCGCTGGACCCGGTCTGATCGATGGTCTTGGTGAATACGAAGCTGACGTCGTGGCGCGTGCCGACGCGATCCACGATGCTGGTGGTGGGCCCGATGTAGATATTGCCGGCATCGGTGGTGCTGTTCAGATGGCTGTGGAAGGTCACCTGGGTGGTCTTCGCGCCGCCCACCAGTCCGTTGCCCGGCTCGACGGGATTGTCCACCTGCGGCGGCTGCGCGTTGTTCTTCATGAATCCGAAATTAATGTTCCACGACTGGCCGCCCGAGGTGCCGTCACCGATGACCTTGGTGACTTTCTGGCCGGCCAGCGATACGTTCGAGCCGGCCGCGGTCATCGATGAGAGATTTCCGCTGGAGTCGAAGGTCAGGGTTCCGTTGAAGTCGGCGGTTTCGTTCCAGGCGCCGCCGATGCCGCCGGTGGCGGTGAAGCTTCAGGTGTTGGCGCCGCTGGAGGTGAACACGAAATTCACGTCGTGGACGTTGCCCTGGCGGTCGGTCAGTTGCTCGCTGCGAGTCACGACCGTGCCGGCCACGCCCTTGCTGTTTAAGTAGGCGAAGCCCTGAG
>VGFD01000742.1 GCA_016868975.1 Armatimonadota bacterium
GGATGTCGCGTCGCTTCTCGCCGCGCCGCAAGCGCGCGAGTATGTCCTCGTTGTGGAACATGGTGAGCCTCCTTCTTGCCATTTGTGACCTCCTCGGTCGAGGTGACCGAGAAAAGTAATGGCTTGAATTTAGCTCAAGGGTCAAGGGCCGTCCGGCGCCCAGGTTTCCGGTTCCCTGAGGGTGTCGTCGCTTGGTTCCTTTACGTGTCCACGCCCGGTTCCCAGGGGGTGTCGCTGGCTGGTTCCTTTAGGTGTCGCCATCCGGTTCCCAAGGGGTGTCCACTGACATTCTCAAGAGCCTGAGTTTCTACGGCGCAGTGCCGCCCATCGGGCTGGCCTACGTGGCCGCCGCCCTGCGCGAAGCCGGCCACCACGTGCAGGTGGTGGACGCGGCCGGCGAGGCCCTCGACCGCTTCGAAAAAGTCCCCGGCGCGGCCAGCTCGCTGTATCGCTACGGCCTCTCCCCGGCCGAGGTGGTGGCGCGGTTGGACGAAGACACGCGCGTCGTGGGAATATCCCACATGTTCTTGCACGAGTGGCCCACCGTGCGAGAAATTGCCGAGCGGGCACGGGTCCGTTTTCCGGGCGCGCTGATCGTGCTGGGTGGCGAGAACGCCACCGCCTATCACCGCCAGATATTTTTCGAAACCGATGCGGTGGATTATTGCGTGCTGGGCGAAGGCGAAACCACCATCGTCGATCTGGTGGCGCGCCTGCAGCGGGGCGAGTCGATGGACGGCGTGGCCGGTATCGCGGCGCGCGATGGCGCGGGTCCGGCGCGCCGGCGCACGGCGGCGCTCGACAGCGTGGCGCCCCGGCCTGGGATCTATTTCCGCTGGAAAACTACCTGCGCCACGCGGATAATTTCGGAGTCAATCGCGGGCGCTCCATCCCCATGATCGCCACGCGGGGATGTCCGTACCAGTGCACATTCTGCTCCTCGCCGCAGATGTGGACCACCCGCTACGTCACCCGCAATCCCCGCGAGGTGGTTGACGAGATTGCCGACTACGTTGCCCGCTATGGCGTCACCAACGTGGATTTCTGCGACCTGACTGCGCTGGTGAAGCGGGAATGGATCCTGGAATTCTGCCGCCTGCTGGAAGCCTCTGGCCTGGAGATTACCTGGCAGTTACCGGTCGGCACGCGCTCCGAAGCGCTCGACGAGGAAGTGCTGCGCGCCGTGTACCGGACCGGGTGCAGCAACGTCACCTACGCGCCGGAGAGCGGCTCGCCGCGCATGCTGAAGAATATCAAGAAGCGCGTGCACCTCTCCCGTCTGCTCGACTCGTTGCGCGCCGCCAGTCGCCTGGGCGTGGTCACCCGCATCAACACCATCATCGGGCATCCGGACGAGACCCGCGCGGACATCTTGCAGACCTTTCGCTTCGTGCTGCAGTGCGCGCTGGCCGGCTGCCGCGACCTGGCGGTGAATATTTTCGCCCCCTACCCCGGCAGCGAGGACTTTGATCGGCTGGTGCGCGAGGGGGAAATCACCGAGATCGTCCCCGACTACTACTTCCATCTGTCGCGCGCCGGGCGCGGGCCCCGCACTTTCAATCCGCGCATGGAGACAGGCGAGCTGACCGTCTGGCTGTATGCCATGCTGGTCGCGTTCTACGCGGTGTCGTACCTGAGCCGACCGCGCCGTTTTCTGGACGTTCTGGCCAGCGTGCTGACCGGGCGCGAGGAAAGCCAGGTGGACCAGCTTATCCGCACCAAGTACCGCCAGATCCAGTTGTTCTTCGGGGCGCGGAAGTAGACCGTATCGCCGGCAATACTTCTAGCTAGCCCTTGGGCAGGATGCGGAACACCGAGACCGTCTCGCCCTCCTCGACCGGGTAGGCCTTGAAAAAGACGGCGTCGGATGCGTTCGCGCCGCACCAGCAGAGCCAGCACCTTCCTGCGGAACAACTGCTCCAAGTCCTCGCTGGTGAGGTGGTCCGGCCAGGGGAGGAAATGGCCGCGCCCGCCGTCGGTCCACGCGCCACAGGAAATCATGGAATGGCGGCCGGGTGAGGCTTCGTCCGGCGATCTCGGACGTCTCGGCAAGACGTTCATACTGGCCACCTACCTCCAGGTCGGAACCCAGGAGTTCGGAAAGTTCATCAAGGCGACGTCGCTGGGTTATTCCGGACCGGCCACGCAGGCTCCGGGACCTGTACCGGCGGCGCCTGCTGCGGCGGCACCGGGATCGCCGCCGCCGCCCGCGCGGGCACCGCCCTCGAAGGCACCGGCCTCTCCAGGCCGCTGACGCGGCTATGGGCAGGAGCGGGCGACGCGGAAGCCCTTCACCTCCACCGCGACAGCGGGCTGGATCATCAGACGTACGCTGCAGCCGAAGAGCTCGGGCCGGCCGCCTCCATACGATCCGCCCCGCACCACGCGGCAGCCGGCGAGGGACGGTTCTTCGCGGCCCTGTGGCGGGTAGGGATAGGAGCCGTAGAGGGACGCGGTCCACTCCAGGACGTTGCCGGCCGTGTCCATG
>VGFD01000743.1 GCA_016868975.1 Armatimonadota bacterium
GACGGCAAGGGTCGCGACACCGTCACCATCTCCGAGGTCATGCCACGCCTTCAGGACGGGGATCGCGCCATCCGTAAGGACGCCCTCCAGTCGCTGTACGCCACCCTCGGCGAGGAGCGACCCTCGCACGCCGTGCGCTTCGCGTACAACACCATCATCGAAGATCATCTCGTGCGCGACGACATCCGCGGCCACAAGTCGTTCATGGAAGCGCGCCACCTCGCCAACGAGACCACCGACGAGCAGGTCCAGACCATGCTCAGTGTCGTCGAGGAGAATTACCCGCTCGCCCACCGCTATTTCAAGATGAAGGCGAAAATTCTCGGCCTGGGCAAGCTCGAGCTGTACGACCAGTACGCGCCGGTCGGAAAGGTGAGCCTGAAGTACGACATCGATCAGGCCACCCGCACGGTGCTGGCCGCCTACTCTGCCTTCGACAAGAAATTCGGCGAGATGGCCGGGGAATTCTTCGAGAAAAAGTGGATCGACCTGTATCCGCGGCCCGGCAAGCGGAGCGGCGCATTCTGCTACTCCCCGGCCCCGGACATTCATCCCTTCGTGCTGACCAATTTCACGGGCACCGCGCGCGATGTGATGACCATCGCCCACGAGCTGGGCCACGCGGTTCACGGGCAGTTGTCCCGCAAGCAGACCGTGCTGAATTATCATCCGCCGCTGACCACCTGCGAGACGGCCAGCGTGTTCGGGGAGTCCCTCACCTTTGATCACATGCTGCGCGGCCTTAACGAGCGCGACGAGCTGGCCCTGCTCTGCAACAAGATCGAGGACGTGTTTGCCACCGTGTTCCGCCAGACCGTGCTCACCCGCTTCGAGCAGAAGGTGTTCACGCTCCGCCAGAAGGGCCTGGTGACCGCCGAGGAGTTCGCGACGGCGTGGCTGGAGGCCAACAAGAAATATTACGGCCCTTCGGTCAACCTGACCGCCGGTTACGAATTGGGATGGTCCTACATCCCCCATTTCTTCAATTCCCGATTCTACTGCTACAGTTACGTCTTTGGACAATTGCTCACCATGTCGCTCTATCGAATGTATCGCGAGGAAGGCCGGCCCTTCGTGCCCCGCTATGTGGAGCTTCTCTCCAGCGGCGCCGCGAAGTCCCCGGCCGAACTCTTCAAGCCCTTCGGGGTGGATCTCGCCGATGCGGCCTTCTGGCGCCGCGGTTTTCGCGAGATCGAGGCGATGATCGAGCGCGCCGAAGCCCTCCTCAACAGCGTCGGCTCGGACCTCCGCGCGGAGCGCAAGAAGAAGAAATGAGTACCCAACGCGCCGTCCTGTTGCCCGGCCTGCTCAAAGAACGCATCCTCGTCCTGGACGGCGCAATGGGCACGATGATCCAGACCTACAGGCTCGAGGAGAAGGATTATCGCGGCGATAAATTCGCCAGCCACCCGCGGGACTTGAAAGGGTGCAGCGACCTCCTTTCGATTACCCAGCCGGAAATCATCAAGGCGATTCACGGCGCGTACCTCGAAGCCGGCGCTGACATGATCGAGACCAACTCTTTCACCGCGACCCGGATTTCCATGGCCGACTATGGCCTGGAGACTCTGGCGTTTGATCTCAACGTGGCCGCCGCCCGCAACGCCCGTGAAGCGTGCGACCGCTTTGAGGAGAAGGACGGCCGCCCGCGCTACGTGGCCGGCATCCTGGGGCCCACCAACACGTCGGCTTCCATTTCTCCCGACGTCAACAACCCCGGCTTCCGCAACGTCACCTATGATCAACTGGTGGAAGCCTACGAGGAAGCCGCCCGGGGCCTTCTCGAGGGCGGCTCCGACGTCATCATGATCGAAACGATTTTCGACACGCTCAACGCCAAGGCGGCGATTTTCGCGGTGGAGTCGCTTTTCGGCAAACTGGGCCATCGCGTGCCGCTCATGATCTCTGGAACCATCACGGACGCCAGCGGGCGCACGCTGTCCGGCCAGACGACCGAGGCGTTCTGGAATTCCATGGCGCACGCTCGGCCCCTCACCATTGGATTGAACTGCGCGCTGGGCGCGAGCGAGCTGCGGCCCTACATCCAGGAGATGTCCCGCATCGCGGACACCTTCGTCTCGTGCCACCCCAACGCCGGACTGCCCAACGAGTTCGCGGAGTACGACGACAGCCCGGAGCTGATGGCCGAGCTTATCGCCGAATTTGCCCGCAGCGGCTTTCTTAATATCGTGGGCGGATGCTGCGGCACCAGCCCGCGGCACATCAAGGCCATCGCGGACGCGGTGCGGGAAATCCCGCCGCGCAAAATTCCGCAGATCGCGCCATTTTGCCGATTGAGCGGCCTGGAGCCGCTCAGCATCACTCCGGAAACGCTGTTCGTGAACGTGGGCGAGCGGACCAACGTGACCGGCTCCCGTCAGTTCGCCCGCCTCATCAAGAACGGCGAGTACGAGGAAGCGCTCAGCGTGGCGCGCGGCCAGGTGGAGAACGGCGCCCAGATCATCGACGTGAACATGGACGAGGGGC
>VGFD01000744.1 GCA_016868975.1 Armatimonadota bacterium
CTGATCCCACGCCCGCCGACGAAGTCCTGGCCATGGAGGACGCCGCCGAGCTGCTCAAGGGAGTGCAGACGCTGAGCCCGGATTGCCAGACCATCCTCCGCCTGCGCTACTACAAGGATATGTCGTATGACGAGATATGTGGCTCCCTCGGGCTCCCCCTGGGAACGGTCTGCTCGAGGCTCAAGCGATGCCTGGATCGCCTGAAGAAGGTGATGGCCGCATGAATTTTTCGTCGATCAGGAATAAACCCCAATGGCTGGCGACACCAGTCATCGTGCCCCCGGCAATGATCGCAGCGACCGAGTTTTTCGGTATGAATACCGGTTTCTCGAATAAGTTTCGTGGGAGAGAGCGAGTGCGGCGATGAGCTGCAAGAAGCCCGAAATATCGGAGCAGATTCTAGCCTGGCTCGACGGCGCGCTGCCGGCCGAGGACGCTGATCTCTTCGAAAAACACATTTCTTCGTGCCCCTGGTGCCAGCAGGACGTGGCCGAGCTGCGCGTGCTCACCGGCCAGATTTCCGACGCCTACCAGATGCAGCGCACGCAAGGCATCCCCGCGCTCTGCCCCCCCACCGAGGATCTCATCGACCTGGCCGCCGGCACCTTGCCCGCGGTACGGCGCGAGCAAGTGCAAAATCACCTGGAAATCTGCCCATCGTGCGCCGAGCAAACCCAATTGCTGCAAGCGCTGGAAGCCGAGTCCCAGGCTACGCCCATGCCCGCCGCGGCCATCGAAGCGCTTGCCACGCCCGCGCCGCCCATGCCGGAGGCGCTCCGGGAGGCGTTTCACCAGGCGACCAACGGGAAGACGAGCGCCACTGTTACGCCGCTGCGGGCGGCGCGTCCGACCGCGACTGGATGGCTTGCGCAGTCGCGTCACTTTCTCGCGATGGCTGCGACCGTGGCCATCATCATCGGGGTGACCTTCGTTCTCAGCACGGCCCCGCCGACGGTGGCTCCACCGACCTCGCGGCAGGTGGCGGCGCCGTCCCGGGCGGTCGAGTCGGAGGATCTCGGCCAGGCCGGAGTGCGCGAGCAACCCACGGACGCGCTTTCGGATGACGCGCCGGCCGGCCCCGCGGCCGACACGGTCCTTGGCGCCGCCTCGGCAACGCCGGCGCGAACCGCCCCGACCGCCAAAGAGAAGATCATGCCCGCGGTGATCGCCGAGGGCAAGGCCACCCCGACGCCGCGCGTAGTGGCGGTCGCGGTGCAGCCAAAACCGGCCGCCCCGCCTCCTCCGCCGACCAGGCCGGAGCCGGTTCCCATCCCGCGCCGCGCCTGGCATCGCGACAGCGACGTCACCGTGCCGCCCGCCACCCACGTCGACAAGAATCCGCCGGTGGCCACCTCCACTTCGCGCGGCGAGCCCGCCGTGGCGGCCCCCACGAACACGCGCGTCGCCGGGCGCACCGAGAGCAACGCCATCCCCGCGCGTCGTGACGACAAGCCGGCGGACGGGACGCTGGCCAAGGACCGCGCCCTGGAAGCGGACGAGTACAAGAAGGGCGACGCGGTTGGCGGCGAACGTGCGGGAGGCCTCACCACAACGAGCGCGCCGGGCACCACGGTCGTGCGCTCGGCGCAAATCCCCACCCCGCCACGCACCACGGTGTACCAGGCGCAGCCCCCGCCGCCGGACGCGCCCATGGCGTACGGCCGCCCCGCGGCGGCGCCCAAGACCTCCTCGGCCGGGGCTGGAGCGGCCTCCAGCGACACCACCGCCGCGCGCCCCGCCCAGACCGAGCCGGCCTCCGGCTACGCGACCGACAACCGCGCCGCCGGTCCCCGCGAGAAGAGCGAGGAAGGGCGTCGGCTCGACAGCCGCTGGCTGGCCGGCAATGCCCGCGGCGCGGCGGCGTCGGTAATGGGCGGCACGCCGCACAGGGTGAGCGTCACGGTCAGCGGCGGAAAAGTCCGCGTGGAAGTCACCGTGGAAGAAGCGCTCTCCAGCTTCCGCCAGCAGCAGCTGCGCACCGCGCTGTTCCGCGCGCTCGCCCTCCGCGCCGACCTCGGCGACACGGTGACGATCTACACTCCCTGAGCTGAGTGGCGCGCGACACAAGTAGCGCCGCGGACCACTTAGTTACTCCTTCGGCTGCGCCGCGCTGCTGATGCGGGCGTAGGCCAGCACGTATGCCAGGAACACGCACGCGCCCGCGTTGAGCAGCAGCCACGCCTTGTCGAGCAGCAGGCCGGGGATGGCCTGGATGTCCGCCGTCGTGTACAGCACCTGGTGGAGCAGGAAGGCGGCCGTGCCCAGCGCGAGGCCCAGCGCCCAGTTGTGCATCCGCCGCTGGCCGAACGACGCAATGGCGATTCCCAGCGGGATGAGCGCGGACCAGAACAGCGGGTTGGCGTGGAAGAACGTCCCCACCAGGCAGAGGTCCCAGTCGGCCAGCGGATGGGAAAGGAGCGGGACGTTCAGCCCCAGGTAGGGGAGGAAGAACAGGCCGCTGGCGCCCATTGTGAG
>VGFD01000745.1 GCA_016868975.1 Armatimonadota bacterium
CCAGCGCCGCGGAGAGCAGCGCGCCCACCGCGCGGATGAAGTGAAAATCGGCCGGCACCAGCGGGCTCGTGGGCCGCGGCGTATCCACGCAGAGCAGCCCGAGCACGTTGTCCCCCTCCGCGATCAGCGGAACGTACACGGCGCTCTGGATGCGGTTGGCGAGAACGCTGGGCGCCTTGCGCAAATCCTCGTGCTCTGAGGAGGTCCCCAGAAAATAGAGCGCGCGACGGGCTTCCACGGCGTGGCGCGCCATGGACGCGCTCACCGGGCTGGGAGGAATTCCGCCGCGCCGCAGCACGTCTTCCGGGAGCAGCGGCTCGAACTTTCCATCGGCGGCGGGCGGCCATGCCACCACGGTTACCCGCTGCGCCGCGCCGACGACGTCAAAAATCCGCCGCAGGGCAAGGGCCAGCAGATCCGCGCCGGTCGACTTGAGCATCTGCTGGGCGATGTCGTGCAGGGCGTCGATGGAGGCCTGCGCCATGGGCGCCTCGCGCACGATGGCGGCCATGTCCTGGGGACGCGCGTCGGCTTCGGCGCTGGGTTGCAGGGGACGAGTGGGCAGCGACACGAGACTCCGCTTCGATTCCCACGGGATGCCGCCCTCCCGTCTGGCGTCCACCCTCTAAATCCCGCGAGCCGCGGTCCGGTCGACGGGCTCAAGGGAAACCTTCGGCCCCGGGCGAACGTTCTCGTTTCGGGATGCGGGCTTTAACGAGGTTCCGCCGCCCCTTGCGGCGGCTTGCAGGCGTCATTCCCCTCACCGCCACGGGCGCGCTCGCGCTCGTGCTGTGCGCGGTCGGCTATTTTCTCGCGCGCAAGTGGCTCGACATGGTCGTCTTCATGGCGGCCGCCGTGGGGGTCGTCCTGACCGCGCTGATGATCGTGCTGGTGCTCATCGCCGTGCTGGCCGTTCGCTCGGCCTTGCGCGCCGAGCGCGCGCCCACTCCCCTGCGCCTGGAAACGGAAGCCTGGCAGGACACCGGCTTCGCGCTCCCCTTTTCCCGCTGGCTTCCCCTGGTGGAAGTTTCCTGGACCTGGGCCGACGCGCGCGCCGACATCTGTGTGGAGCGGCGCGGCGGCCTGCTCGTGGAGCGCGCGCTCCCGCGGCGGCGCGGCTGGCACGACGGCGTCGGGCGGCGGATCACCGTGCGGGACGTCGTGGCGCTGTCCGGCGTTTCCTGGGAGCACCGCGAGCGCGCTTCGCTGCACGTCCTCCCCTCGATCGGGATGCTGGGGCGCCTCACGCCGCTTCGCCGTTTCGCGGCCGGCGACGACGTGTCCGACCCGTTCGGCGAGCCCTTCGGGGATCGCGTGGACATGCGCCAGTACGTGCGCGGCGACTCGCCCCGCATGATCCTGTGGAAGGTGTACGCGCGCTCGCGCAAGCTGATGGTGCGCATCCCCGAGCGCGCCGTGGTGCCCTTGCCGCGCGCCTGCGCCTATCTCGTGGTGGCCGCCGCGGACGAGCCGGCCGCCGCCATGGCGCGCGTCCTGGTGGAGCGCTCGCTGCTCGGCAACGGCTGGCGCTTCGGCGTGGACGGCGTGGGCGGCTTCGCGGAATCCGCGGATCCGGCGCTGCGGATGATCTGCGCTTCCGGCAACCTGGAGCCGGCCGAAGCCACCGGCCAGGGCCTGGAAGCCTTCCTCGCGCAGGCCTCGCACGACGGCTACGCGTCGTGCCTGCTGCTGCTTCCCCCGTTGGAAACGCCGGCCCTGGAGCGCGTGCTTCACGTGTGCGCGCGCGCCCCCATGCCCGTCACCTGCTGTCTGGTGGTGGACGGGGTGGAAACCCGGCCCTCCGCCGCGCGCCGTTGGGAGCGCTGGCTCCTGCAGCCAGAGTCGCGGCCCGCCTGCCCGCTGGAGATGGTCGGGGCGCTGGCTTCCCGCTGGCCCGGCCACGACCTGCTCCTGGTGGACCGCCTCAGCGGCCAGGTCATTGAAGACCTCCGCGGGCTCGCGACCTTGAAGGCGGCGGCCCGATGAGCGGCGTGCTGGTCTCCACGGCGTGCCTCCTGGTGTGGCTGGTCGCGGCCGGCTTCAAGGCGTGGCAGTGGTCGCCGTCCGTTGCCACGCTGGTGTGGTCGCTCTTCGGGGTGACGCTGGGATGGCTGTCCGGCGGCCCGCTGTCAAGAAGCCGTCTGCGCCTGTCCACCATCTGGGGCGGGGGGGCGCTGGTTCTTCTCGGGGGAATGATTGTCTCGCAAGGGCTGCGCGACGTCGACTTCGTGTCCAACGCAGTCGGCCCCGTGCTGGCCCTGATGGCCGCCGACAGCCTGCTCTTCTTCTGCGCGTGGGCGCCGCTGCTGGCCTGCCTGCGGGCCACCTCGCTGCGCTGGCGGCCGGGCATCATCCTCGAAGCCGGCTGCGCGGGCACCATGCTGGCCGCCGCGCTGGCCGCCCACCGCGAGGGATTTGTCAACCGCCCTTATTTCCTGGCGGACTATCTGTGGGCGCGCGGCTGGGATCCGCTG
>VGFD01000746.1 GCA_016868975.1 Armatimonadota bacterium
GAGCACGTTTAATTCTTCCGGCTTGCGCGTGGTCACCCCCGCGGCGACGTAGTGGGTCATGCGCCACGCGTGCATGAAGGCGACGCCGTTCAACAGGAGGAGCGCGACAATGACCCCGGCGACAATGCGCATCCGCCGCTTGCGTTTGTCCATTCAGCGATGGTAACACGCGAGGGCGGCCGGCGGCCAGATGTCGGATGCAACGAAGGCTGCCGGCAAGCCGGTGGGCCCGTGACACCGCACAGAGTGGAGTGTCAACTGTTTACGTCTTGTACGTTGACGATCGCGCCATCGTTGCCGTAAGGTGGACGCATGCTGCGTACGATGGACGCCGCGAGCACTCCGCCGCGGGGCTTGGACAATCTCAAGAAGGCCGGCGCGACCTCCAAGGAGATCAAGGACGAGGTCGTCGATCCGCTGCGCCGATCGGTCAACCTCGCCGGAACGGGAACCGGGCTGCGCGAATTGGGCATCGCCGGCAGCGCGTTGGGCGGGGTTTACGGGATCCAATCGCTGCTGCGCGGTGTGGTGAAGGCCGATCCCGGGCAGGTGCTGGGCGGCACCGCCGACATCGCCACCTCGCTGGGCACCTTCGCCGCGCTCGGCGTCATCGGCGGCGCGCCGGTGCTCACGCCCGTCGCCTCCACCCTTCTCATGCTGCGCGGCGCGCACCGCGGCGGGACCGGCCAGGACCACATCACGCGCCTGAACGGCCTGGGAGACGTCCTGGTCGGCGCGACGCTGGCCTGCTCGCTGGCGAGCGCTTCGCCGGCCGTCACGGTGGGTCTGGGCGTCTCCCTGACCGCCACCCACCTGCTGCGCGGCCTCGCGCGGCTGCACAGCGGCCATGAGAAAGAAGACGTCCGCATGCGCATCAAGGGGACCGGGGAGATCATCGTCTCGGCCGGCCTGCTGGGCATCGCTACCGGGCCGGCCACCGCGCCCGGCGTGCTCCTCGTCGCCCTGGGCGTGTCGCTCCCGGTGCTGCAGCGCATCCCCAGCCTGCGGCCGCGGGTGGACGCCGTCGTGCATCAGGCGGATCGGGCGCTCTACCCGGCCGCGAAGCTGGCGAACGACACGGCGGAGGCCACCGCCCGGCTGGTGTCGCCGCTCACCTCGCGACTCGCCGCCGCGGTCGACTCGGTCGATCGCGCGGCAACACCGGTGACCGCACCGGTGCGCGCCGCCTGGGATGGGGCGATGCTCCGCGCCGCGCGGGGGCTGGAATCCGCTTCGGACTCACGGCTGCTGCGCCTGCTGGATCGCGGCGTGGGCGCGCTGCAGAGGGGGCTGCTGCCTGAGCCGCCGAGCGGGGCTCCCGCCGCTGCGGATTCCGGCAACGCGCTGGGAGCGCCCGTCCCCAACGCGGAGAGGCCGCCCGTGGTCGCGAATCCGCGCGGAGCTGCGGACCCGCCCGCCCGGGCGTAAGATGCGCATCTTGCCACGAGGTGTCGCTGCCAGTCCGCGACGTGTTGAAGACAGGAATTGTGTCGGTGCGGCGCCAACCGTGCGGCGGAGGGGATTGTTTTAATGCCAGACGCCGCCGCGCCCAAGACCACTGACGTTCGTCGCTTTGCCTGTCCTGGCTGCGGCGCCACGCTGATCTACGCCGCGGGGATCGCGAAGCTGCGCTGCGAGTACTGCGACACCGAGCAGGAAGTTCCCAAAGAGGGTACGGCCCCCACGGAGCGCGCCCTGGAGGAGTTGCTCTCGGGGAAATCGGAGCGCGGCTGGGGCGCCGAGACGGTTACCTTCGACTGCAAGAGTTGCGGCGCGTCGGTCACGCTGCCGCCCAACCAGGCGGCGGGCCGCTGTCCGTTTTGCGACAACGACGTGGTGGTGCAGCGCCCGTCGGATCCCAATCTCATCCGCCCCGAGTCGCTGATCCCGTTCAAGGTGGACAAGAACGCGGCCGCCAACGAGTTCCGCGACTGGCTGGGCAAGCTGTGGTTCCGCCCCAACAACCTCAAGCGGATGGCCTGGCTGTCGGACATCAAGGGCGTCTACAGCCCCTACTGGACGTTCGACGCCCAGGCGCAATCTCGTTGGACCGCCGAGAGCGGCTATTACTACTACACCACCGAGACCTATACGGATTCGGAGGGCAAGGAGCAGAGCCGACAGGTGCAGCACACCCGCTGGGAGCCCTCCAGCGGCTGGCATCAGGATTTCCACAACGACGTGCTGATCTGCGCCTCCAGCCTCGTCGAGGAGCTGGTGGGCGGCCTGGAACCGTTCAACACGACGACGGCGCTGGTGCCCTACCGCCCCGAGTACCTGTCCGGCTGGATGGCCGAGGAGTACAAGGTGGGCCCGGCCGACGGCTGGAAGCGCGGCGAGGGGCGCATCATGCGGCGCGAGTACGACGCGTGCCACGCGCAGGTTCCCGGGGACACCCAGCGCAACCTCAACGTCTCCACGCGGCTCGACAAGATCACCTGGAAGCACGTCCTGCTTCCCGTCTGGATCGCCG
>VGFD01000747.1 GCA_016868975.1 Armatimonadota bacterium
GGCGGCATGGTGCGGCAGGCGCCGCCGCCGCCCGAGACGTTGTAGGACGAGCAGCGGTAGGTGCCGGGCGCGACCTGCGCCGCGGCGATTCCGGGGACGAGCAATAGACCAATGAGCGCCGCGACGGGCGCAAGGGGGCCGGCCTTCATTTATCGACTCCTTGAGTGCGCGCAGCCAGAAAAGGGAACCTCTGAACGGCGCCAGAATAGTGCGTCTGCGCCCGGAGATCATCCGCGAGCTCGACCTGCCGCGCCACGGCCTGGAGATCCTCCCCCTGGACGGCACCTTCACGCCGATGCCGGACGGCGACTACCTGTGGCGGTTGAACGACCATGCCAAGACGCGGCGCGAGATCGCCTGCCACTCCAAGCTCGACGCTGAGGCGTACGACGAGTGCGCCCGCGCGATGGTCGAGATGGCGCGCTTCGTGAAGCCGATCCTCGGCATGACGCCGCCCGACCCGACGCGCCTGAGCCTGCACGGCACCCGGGACCTGCTGTTCCTGCTGCGGCGTTTCCAGCGGCTCCCGTACCGCGGCAAGTACAACCAGGTCCAGCTCATGACGATGAGCACGGTCGATTTCCTGGACCAGTGGTTCGAGACCGACGTGCTGAAGGCGACGATGGCGGCGTCGGGGATCATCGGCACGTTCCTCGGGATACGCTCTCCGGGAACCGCCTACGTTCTGCTGCACCATTACATGGGGGAGATCGACGGCGCGTACCGCTCCTGGGGGTTCGCGCGGGGCGGCACCGGAGCGATCTCGAACTCGATCGCGGCGGCGGCGCGCGAGGTGGGGGCGGAGATCCGGACGCGCTGCGCGGTTCAGAAGATCCTCGTCGAAGAGGGCAGGGCCGCAGGGGTCATGCTCGAGGACGGCGAGGAGATCCAGGCGCGCATCGTCTCGTCGAGCGTCGACCCGCAGCGGACGTTTCTCGGCTTCGTCGGCCGCGAGCACCTCGACGGGGAGTTCGTGGAGGAGATCTCCCGCTACAAGTTCCGCGGCTCGTCGGGGAAGGTGAACCTGGCGCTCGACGGCCTCCCCGATTTCCGCTGTCTCCCCGGGGCGGGCCGGCACCTGCGCGGCGCGATCTCGCACCATACGCCCGCTCTCTGGCTCTGGGAAGATCCGCGTTCCGGTAGACAGCGATTTGGCGTCTGCCCCCTCAACGACAACTTTGCCTGTAATCTCCCCTCCGTCTCCCAGGGTCAGGACCACATGAGGTATGTCTTCACTGCCGACATCAACCAGCAAACTGGCCATCTGTGGTTTCTCACTGCCGCGTGCGTCCGCAAACAATCGGTACTTGCCCGGCAACATACCACCGAGTTCGAAATTCCCTTCCGCATCCGCCACTCCTCCAGGCCCGCCGAAGAAAGAAAAGCTCGCGCCTTCCTCGAGGCGCATGTACCCAACCATGACCTGAACGGCCGGTTTCCCGTCGCTCCTGACGATTTTACCAGTGATGGTCACGGCTTTGGTTTCCACCAATGGGATATCGATGCCGCTCACCTGGCCACCCGCTGCGACCTCAATCTGCGTTGCTTCGTGTAGGTTCATAGTTCCGGGACGGTAGATTGGAGGGGAAACTGAATCGCCTCCGGGCGCCGTCCCCCGGGGTTGGATAGCAACGCAGTATTTGCCGGGAGGAATACCGTAAATGCGGTAATGTCCTTGGTCGTCCGTTCCTCGACCACGCACCAACGACAGAGTTCGCCTACCGTCTCGCATTGCAAAGCGTTCGATCATGACAAAGGTACAAGCCACAGGCTCGCCATCGAGTTCGAACACTCTGCCCTCCACCACGCCAGCGCGCATCAAGTCGAGATCGATGTGATTCAGAATCTCACCCTCGCGCACCACCAGTGGCGTGCCAGTCGCATAGGGGTTGAGATTCAGCTTCTTTTGCCCATAGGCCTGGGTGACGGAACCATTCCGTTTGGCTCTCAGGTAGTAACGACCAGGCTTCACGTCCTTGAACTCGTGCTCGCCTTCCGCATTCGTACTTACGGTCACCGGGCGATAGCTACTTTCGGATTCGGCGAAAGAAAGAGCAACGGTCGCTTTGGCCAGGCCTGCTCCGCTTTCGCGGCCCGTCACCCGCCCGCGCATGCCGCCCAGTTTCGGCGGTGCGTTGGTTTCTTGACCTGGCGCTGGGAGTTCAGCCGGGGTCCGGCCCAGAACCATGGTGGTCAGGAGGAGAAGCCCCAGGTTAGGAAGGAGTCTTGATGGTCCTCTCATATCGGACTTCCTGCTGAGGGTAAGGGAGGCGCCAAGGAACAGAGACCTTGCAATAGTATTATACTAATGCGGAATCGGGCACAGTGCAAGAATTCATCGGGTGCAATTGGAAGTGCGAGTCAAATTCCGGCATCCGCATTGGGGAGAGAATTTCTGGGATTGACGATTTTGTGCGGGACAAATCAGTCGGAATTCTATAAATAAACATGGG
>VGFD01000748.1 GCA_016868975.1 Armatimonadota bacterium
TGTGCGCTTCAAACACCTTTGCGAGCGGATCGGCTACCCCGGCGAGTTGGGTATAGTGCAGCATGCCGGTCACCACCGCGGTGACCATGACGTAGAAAATCGTGCAGACAATGAGCGAGATGATAATGCCACGCGGAAGGTCCCGGGCGGGATTCTTGCACTCCTCCGCGCAGGTGGACAGGGCGTCGAAGCCGATGAAGGCGAAGAAGATGACGCCCGCCCCGGCCTGGATCCCCTTCCAGCCGTTGGGTGCGAACGGCGTGTAATTCTCCGGGTTGATGTAGGCCGCGCCGATACCGGCCACCAGCGACAAGATCACCAGCTTGAGAATGACCATGACGGTATTGGCCCGCGCGCTCTCGCGAATGCCCACGTAGCAGAGCCAGGTGATGCCGATGGTGATCAGCACCGCGAACAGGTTGATGGTGAAGGGAAACCCACCGATCAGCGGCGCCTGGGAGAGGGTGGCCCAGTTGGTGAAGACGTCCGCTCCGGAAACGGCTCCCGATCTGGCCTGCGCGAGCAGCGTGAGGCGTTCGCCGAGCGCGGGCGCGCTCGCCAGGCTTTGCGCTTGCAGCCAGCCGGAGGAGATTTCAAGCGCGGTTCTCGGATCCATGCCCAGCCATGGAGGGATTGAAATTCCCAGTCCCTGGTTGAGGAATGATCGAAAATAGTCGCCCCAGGAAATGGCCACCGCGACGTTGGACACGGCATATTCGAGCAGCAGATCCCAGCCGATGATCCAGGCCATCAGCTCGCCCATCGTCGCGTAGGCATAGGTGTACGCGGAGCCGGAAACCGGGATCATCGAAGTCAGTTCGGCGTAGCACAGCGCCGTGAGGCCGCATGCGATGGCAGTGAGGATCAAGGAAACGACGAGCGCCGGACCGGCCCCCGGACGGTCCGCGCTGCCCGCCGCCGCGGTGCCGATGGTGGAGAAAATGCCGGCCCCGATGATGGCGCCCAGGCCGAACATCACCAGGTCGACGACGCGCAATTCCTTCTTGAGCTTAAATTCGGCGGTGTCGGCGCTGGCCTGGAGCTGCTCGAGCGATTTGGTGCGAAAGATCCGGCTGAACATGGGCGGCCCGCGGCTACCGCAAAGCGGCGGTGCGCTGGGCGCGCTTCTGCATGATGGCGTGGTGCGCCTTGAGCCGGATCGCGTTGATCTTGATGAAGCCCTCGGAGTCGAGGGGGTTGAAGCCGCCCTCGATGTCCATGCTCACCAGGTCGCGGTCGTACAGCGAGGACGGCGACTCGCGGCCGATCACCATCGCCCGCCCGCGATACAGGCTGAGCACCACGACGCCGTCGATGGCTTCCTGGCTCTTGTCGATGGCGGCCATCAAGAAATCCATTTCCGGGCTGAACCAGAATCCGTTGTAAATCAGCTCGGCGAATTTCGGGGTGAACATGTCGCGCAGGCGGAGCACTTCGCGGTCCATTGCGATGCCCTCGATGTCCATGTGGGCCTCGCGCAGGATGGTGCCGCCGGGCGTCTCGTACACGCCGCGCGACTTGATTCCGATGAAGCGGTTTTCAACGATGTCGATGCGCCCGATGCCGTGGCGGCGCCCCGCGTCGTTGAGCGTCATGAAGAGCGCCAGCGGATCTTCCCAGACACCGCCCCTGGTGCGATTGACCAGCTTGATCGGGGTGCCGTCCTTGAAGTGGATTTCAATTTCCTCGGGCTTTTCCTCGGCGGCGTGCGGCGACACCGTCATGCGGAACATCTCCTCGGCGGGCGCGGTGCGCGGGTCTTCCAATACGCCGGATTCGTACGAGATGTGGAAGAGATTTTCATCGGTGCTGTAGGGCGCGGCCGGCGTGGCCGACACCGGAATTTTCTGCTGATGCGCATACTCCATCAGGTCCGGCCGGCCCTTGAAGCGGGCCAGGAACTCCGGGTTGCGCCACGGCGCGATCACCTGCAGGTCGGGCGCCAGCGCGTAATAGGTGAGTTCAAAGCGCACCTGGTCGTTGCCCTTGCCGGTGGCGCCGTGGGAGACGAAGCGGCAATTTTCCTTGCGGGCGATTTCCACGTGCCGCTTCGCGATGCAGGGCCGCGCCAGGGAAGTCCCCAGCATGTAGCGGCCTTCGTAGATGGCGTTGGCGCGTACCGCCGGGAAAATGTAATCGGTGACGAACTCGTGGCGGAGATCCTCAACGTAGACCCGGGTGGCGCCGATGGCCTCGGCCTTCTGGCGGGCAGCCTCAAAGTCTTCGTCCTGGCCGACGTTGGCGATGTAGGCCACCACCTCGTACCCCTGCTCGATGAGCCACTTGAGGATGCACGACGTGTCCAGCCCACCGCTGTACGCCAGGACCACTTTTCCCTTGCCGTTCGTTGAAGCCATTGAGAGCACCACCTTTAAGAATGGAGCCCTCGTTTCGGCGCGGGCGCTGGTAGCCCTCCTCGGGGTCAAGTCTCGTGGCCGATAGGA
>VGFD01000749.1 GCA_016868975.1 Armatimonadota bacterium
CGGCGTCACGCGGATCGTCAAGCTCTACGGTGCCGTCCAGCACCGGGACGACCCGCTCGACCGCCTCCACCAGGCGAGCATCGAGACCGTGCGGGGAGCGGGACTGGAGTGGGCGCTCCTGTCGCCCACCTCGGTGCTCGAGTCGACCATCTTCGGCTTTGCCGACCTGATCCACGCGACGGGAACCATCATCGCCTGCGCCGGGGAGGGCCGGGTCGCCCTGGTGGCCGCCGACGACGTCGCGCGCGCCGCGGCCGCGGTGCTCGTCGACCGCCGCGAGAACGGCCGCAGCTACGCCATCACCGGCCGGCGCGCGCTCACGTTCTCCGAGACCCTGGCCGAGATATCCAGCCAGCTCGACAAGGAGATCCGCTACGAGGACATGCCGGAGGAAGCCTTTCGCGCGTTCCTGACCGGCGAGGGACAGATGACCGACGAGGAGGCGGAGATCGGCGTTATCTGCCACTTTCGCGCGTGGCGGCGGGGCGACGCGGCGATCGTCACGGATACATACCGGGAGCTCACCGGCGAAGAGCCCCTGACGCCCGCGGCATGGGCCGCGGAGAACCGGGACCGGCTGCAGGCGCTGCTCCCCTGATCGCGCGCGGCCGGTGGCCCCGGATCACGAGGACGGTATCCGCGGCGCCATGTAAGCTCTGTCCGACGACGGGAATGTCGGCAGCCGCCAACGGACCCGTCGAGTCCCCCCACTACGACCGCTGGAGACGCGCAGGTGGAGCCGCCCAGGGTGAGTCCGCATGGCGCCGCATCGACGGATTCTCCAGGCGCTGAACGATCGCTTGCCGGAGACGCTCAACCCGCTGTCCAGCCCTGGGCCGTGGCGAATGTCTCGTTCCTGGTGGCCGCTGGTCAGCGGCGCGCTGCTCCTCATCTGGTGCAGCTTCCACACGGCATACAGCTCGCTGCAAGGGCAAGACGTTCCTCGGCCAGTTGACCCGCTCGCTAAACCGCCACAGCTCGGACGCCTGCATGCTCTTCCTTCTGCTGCACGCCTTGCAGTTGCTGGTAGCGAGACGCTCGGGGGCGCGCGCTAGCCGGCCCGGGTGCGCCGCTGGACTGCGGCGCCGTCCTGGCGGTGGATGCCGCCGGGATCTCCCCGGCTGGCGCGTGATCCCGGTTCCCTGCGTGGGCTGGGTCCACGCCCTGATGATCGGATCGAGCGCGCGGTGCGCCACGGGGCCACCGCGGTCATACTGGCCGTCCCTGTGCACACGCGCCCAGCCAGGGCAGGGCACCTGCACGCGTTCCCCGGACCACCTGCGGGTGGACGTCGGCGGCCGAACGGTGGTGGACCGCGCGTACCCGCCGCGCGGGCTCTTCCGCGACGGCAACAGCCTGGCCGTGGAGTCGATTGCGGTCGCGTCCGGCCGGCGCCACGTGGAGGTCCGCATCTCCGGCGGCGGCGCCCCGCTGACCTCAGCCCAAAACGTCGAGGCACGCGCCGGGCACCGCAACGTGGTGCTCTTCGACAAGCTGGATGGCTGGAGTTGGTTCTGAGGAACGGTGCCCGAAGGGCCGACCGACGTTGGTCGACGTTACCCGGTGTCCCAGGTGCGGTGGCAGCGTCCGCATCCGGTCCACGGCATTGCTGTATTCGGCGATCAAGAAACTCCTCGAACACCTGGGCATCCCCTGGCCTCCCCCGCCAAACCAGCACAATTGCCCATTCCAGGCGCACAAATGCCGCTGCCGCTTGTGCCGCCCGTTCGCCCTCGCGACCCTGCTCCCGCAGAGGACGAGAAGGTCCACACCTCGCTGACGCGTGGCCGACGGATTCGCCCTTCGAGGACGATCTGGCCTCCTGAAGACACCGTCGACGCCAGGGATTCGTCACCGCCGAGTTTGTTTCCGCGACCGCAAACCTGGCCACCGGCCCGCGCCGTTGCCGCGTCACTTCAACGATCCGCCCCGATGCGGCCAGGCCCGCATTGCCAAAACATTCCCAGGATGTAACAGCGGTTCGAATCGGACACTGGCCACGCCTCTGTAGGCCCCGTCAGGCACCGTTGCTGGTCACGACCGCTGAATTGTTTTCCTATCCATCATCATCCGCCGGTTCCATAGTGCCAAACAACCAGGAATTGTCCCCAGAGGCCGGACAGTGCCGGCGGGTGACGGAAGTGGTCGCTCAGAAGGCTGATCACCAGTAATGCGGTGAAAGCAGGCCTGGCGCGCCGCGCTCAACGCCCGAAGAAGTATCGCATGGATTTCGACGCCAAGAACTGTCTCGTCACCTACCGCTCGGACTCGCAGGGCCGCACCCGCCGCGTACAAGCTCTCGACTTCATGGCGATCTGTCGGTTCACATCCCCGACCCGGGCGAGCACGGCGTGAGCTACCTGGGCCGTTGCAGCAACCGGTCGCGTGGCAGTCGGCGCAAGCGAGACACGCCTTCGGAGCCAACGACGGTCCC
>VGFD01000750.1 GCA_016868975.1 Armatimonadota bacterium
AAGATTGCCAGGATGTAAACTGCTTTCGACCTCTTGCCACGCAACACGCACCCCGCGACTCTTCCGGGTCGCGACAGCGTCGACAGCGTCGTCGACAGCGTAATTCAATCACTTATCCGTTATCCGTATCCGTTATCCGTAAATTCATTTCCCTATCCCTCCCGCGACTCTTCCGGGTCGCGACAGCGTCGACAGCGTCGTCGACAGCGTAATTCAATCACTTATCCGTCCCTATCCCTCCCGCGACTCTTCCGGGTCGCGACAGCGTCGACAGCGTCGTCGACAGCGTAATTCAATCACTTATCCGTTATCCGTTATCCGTAAATTCATTTCCCTATCCCTAACGCGATCGCCCCGACGCCGTCGTGATCGGCGAAGACCTGGGCGACCGCACCGGTTTCGCGCTCGCGCAGGATTTGAAGGCGCACGAAGAGACACGCGACATTCCCCTCATCTACGTCACGAGCGAGCCCCGAGAAGACGGCGCCGACCTCTTCGCGGCCCAGCTGAACCGCCCGCTGGAGCCCGCGCAGCTCATCGAGAAGCTCCGCGAGATCCTCCGCCAGCACCTGCAGTCGTCCGAGCCGCCCCCCCGCCGCCGAGCGGACGGGAGCGCATGGCGGCACGAGCGGCAAGGGTTGCGGAGGAGCCGTAGCGGAAGGAGTCACCAGAGTGTGCGTGCAAACGCACGGCCTCATGTCGGACTTAAAACAGCCTGGGGAACGCGGAATGGCCGCTGCGCTCGCCGCGGTTCTCCTCCTGGATGTGGGGCTCCGTATCGCGCGCGTGCTCCTGATTCAGAACGAGCAGTATTCCGACAGTACCTGGTACGATGCGGCGGCGCTGCGCCTTTCGCAGCTTGGCGAATTTGGGCCCAGCCAGCCAAGCGCCTGGTTTCCCCCAGGCTATCCCTTCTTCCTGAGCGGCATCTACAGCGTTTTTGGCTACAATCAGATGTGGGGCAAAGTCGGCAACATCGCACTCGATGCCGGGACGTGTCTCCTCACCTACCTTCTCGGCGCGCGTTTCTTCAGCCGGCAGGTGGCAATACTCGCGGCGCTCATTGTGGCCGTGTGGCCGAATCTCATCGCGAGCGTGGGAATCTTGAGCTCCGAGCCGCTCTCGACGTTCGGCTTTGTTCTCGCCATCTGGATAGGGACGTCGAAACGACTTGTGGGGCCCGACTGGCTGCGCTGGGTTGCCTTGCTGGGCCTCGTGGTGGCCTGCAATATCCTGACCCGCCCGGTCGCTGTCATCCTCCTGCCGGCGGTCGCGCTTTACTGGTGGCTGGAGAAAGGCTCTCTCCACCGGGCGGCGACCCTCGCGCTTGCAGCCGCGGGCGTGGCGGCAATTCTCTGTGTCGGCTGGACCGCGCGCAACTACCGGCAATTTGGGCAGTTCATCCCGCTTTCGACCAATGCCGGGTACAATTTCTGGCAGGCAAACCAGCGCTTTGCGGACGGTGCCGGCACCTTCTGGCCGAGCGTGCCCCGCGACGATCCTGAATATCAGGTCATGGCGCGAGGCACTGAATTCGAAAAAAATCGTCTTGGATACGCGTATGGCATCGCCTACCTCCGCTCCAATCCGTGGCACCCCATTCGCTTGTTTCCGAGGAAGATCTGGCTTTTGTGGGGCACCGACACCAGCGGCATCTACGAGGGCATCTTCTATCCTACACTGAGTGCGCCCAGCGACCTGGCGGACTGGATGCGGGCCCAGCAGCATCTCGTGGAGTCGGCGAGCTTCCGCTTTTACGTGCTGATTATGGCGCTTGCCGTGGCAGGCGTGCTGCTCGCGCCGCGGGAGGTCCGCCGCTACGCCTGGTGCCTGGCGTCGCTGCCACTCCTGCTGCTCGCGTTCCACTTTCCCTTTCACGCGCTGGATCGATTTCACGTTCCGCTCGCGCCCTTTCTGGCCATGCTCGCGGCCCTGGGCGTGTCGGGGATCTGGAGGAGCGTAGGGCCCTCGTGCGAAGCGTCCCGGTCCATGTCTGACAAGAAGAAGATCCTGATCACCGAGGACGACGGCTTTCTACGCGACCTGACATCCATCGTGCTGCGCAAGCAGGGCTTCGAAGTCACGCAGGCGCGGGACGGCGAAGAGGCGCTGGAGATTGTCCCCACGCTGCAGCCCGACCTGATCCTGATGGACGTCAACATGCCGAACATCGACGGCTACACGGTCGCGCGCCGCCTGCGGGCCGACGCCGCCACGGCGAGCATACCCATTATTTTCCTGACCGCGCACTCGCAGGAAAAGGACCGCATCATCGGCATCGAGGCCGGCGCCACGCAGTATCTCACGAAACCGTCATCCGGTCCGCGGTATTGCTGTATTCGGCGATCAAGAAAATCCTCGAACACCTCGGCATCCCCTGGCCCCGCCCGCCAAACCAGCACGATTGTCCGCCCCTTCCAGGCGCGCAAA
>VGFD01000751.1 GCA_016868975.1 Armatimonadota bacterium
GGGCAGGCGCTGGACCTGTCCGGTCTGCACGTCGTCTGCCTCTGCGGCGACAACGGGCACGGCAAGTCCGCGCTTCTGGACGCCATCACCTGGGCGCTCTGGGGCGCCGCCCGCGGCCAGCTTGCCGGCACCCGCAGCCTTCGGACCGAGGAGCTGGTGTACACGGGCGAAACCGACATGGAGGTAGCCCTGGAGTTCCTGGCTGACGAGACCCGCTACCGCGTCGTCCGAAAGTACAGCCGCAGGCCCCACGGGCCCGGCTCCGGCGGTTCGCTGGACCTGCAGGTCGCCACGGGTGCGTCACCGCCCGCTGAAAGCGCCGGACACTGGCGCTCCATCAGCGAGAGTTCCGCGTCCACCACGCAGGACAAGATCAACCGCGTCCTCCGCATGGACTACGCCACCTTCGTGAACACCGCATTCCTGCTCCAGGGCAAGGCGGACCTCTTCATGAGGGCCGACCCGGCGCAGCGCAAGCAGGTCCTGGCGGACATCCTGGACCTGGGCCTGTATGACCGCCTGGCCGAGCGAGGGCGCCAGCTAGCCAGCGAGGCCGGCGCCGAGCTTGCCCAGGTTGAGGCAGAGACCCGGCGCCTGGAGGTCGAGGTAGCCACGCGCCCGGACGCGGAGGCCGCCGCAGTCGTCGCGCGAGAAGCCCTCGACGCCGGTGCCGCCCAGATCGCTGAGGCCGACCGCCGCCTGGACGCCGCCCGCGCGAGGCTCGCCGACCTGGAGGCCGCTTCCCGCGAAGCTCAGCGCGTGCAGCAGTTCATAGAATCGCACCGCTGGTCCATCCTGGCCGACGAGCAGCGTCTCGAGCGGCTGGAGGCGCGCCGCGCCGCCTACGAACAGGCCATCGCCGGGCGCGACGCGGTGCTGGCCAAGGAAGCCGCCCTCCTTGACACCCGCCGGCGCCTTGGCGAACTGGAGGCCCTGGCTGGCCGCCATTACGAGCTCCAAGGGTTCGCCGCGCAGCAGCAGCGCGCTGTGGAGGTGGCCCGCACGCGCCTGGAGCAGGAGGCTGTGAACACCGAGCGCCGGCTTACCGAACTTCTGGCGCGCGCGGACGCGCACGATGCCCATCAGCCTGCTCTTAACGAGGCGCGGGCGCAACTGGCAGCGCTGGACGTCGAGTCGGCCCGCCTCCTGGAACGACAGTCGGCCTCCCAGGCGCTCCGTGACCAGGCCCAGCACCTGGAAGCGGACATGAAGGCGCTCACCACCGAGCTGGAGAAGCTGCGCGCGCAGCTTCGCATGGTCGCCTCAGAAACCGGTCCGGTCTGTCCGGTGTGCAAAACGCCCCTTGGCCCGGAAGGCCGTGCCCACCTGGAGCAGGAGATCCTGGAGCAGGGCCGGGCCATGCGCGCTCGCCACGACCAGGGTCAGGCCAACCTGGCTGAGACTCGCGTCCAGGCCGGCGCGCTTGCCGCCCAGCTGGAGCGGGACGACGCCGCCCAGCGCGTCCGTCGAGAGGACGCCTTGCGCCGCCAGGAGCGCGCAACCCGCTCGCTGGAGGATGCCGCGGCGGCACGGCAGGAAGCCGCGTCATGCCGGGCCGCGCTGGACGCTCTCCGCGCGCGCCTCGCCCTCGGCGGCTACGCCGAGCAGGACCAGGCCGCTTTGCGCCGCGTGCAGGAAGAGCAGGCGGCGCTCGGTTACGACCCCGCGATCCACCAGCAGGTCCGGGGCAATGCGGCCGTCCTGGAGCCCGTCGCGGAGGCCGCCCGTTCGTTGCGCGACGCGGAGCAGCGTCTGCCCGAGGTGCTGGAGGAGTCTGCCTCAGTACGCCGCCTCATTGGGCAAGCCCGCGCCGCGTTGGATGGCGCGGAGAGGGACGCCGGTCGCCTCGCGGCCGCGCTCCAGAGTCAGTCGGCGGTGACCTCTCAGTTCGCCACGCTCGCCCGTGACCGCGACGATCTGCAGCGCCGCCATCGCGAGTCCCAGGAGGCGGTCGCCCGCGCCGACGCGCGCCTTGCCGACCTGGCTGAGAGGCAGATTCGGCTGCGCGCACTGGAGCAGACCGCTCGACGGTCCATGGAGTCTCGCGAGACCTACGTTCATCTCGCCGAAGCCTTCGGCAGGAACGGGCTCCAGGCCTTGATCATCGAGGAGGCCGTGCCCGCCCTGGAGGCCGACGCCAACGAGTTGCTCGCCCGCCTCTCGGACGGCCGCATGGCGCTCAAAGTGGAGACACAGCGGCCCACCAGGCGGGGTGCGCCCGTGGACACGCTTGACCTCCGAGTTTCCGACGAGCTGGGCACACGGTCGTACGACCTGTTCAGCGGCGGCGAGGCGTTCCGGGTCAACTTCGCTCTGCGGGTCGCGCTCGCCCAGCTCCTGTCACGCCGCGCTGGAGCGCCGCTTCGGACCCTCTTCGTGGATGAGGGCTTTGGGACGCAAGACGCGTCCGGCCGCGAACGCCTCGTC
>VGFD01000752.1 GCA_016868975.1 Armatimonadota bacterium
CTTGCATGCGCGCGCCGCCCGAACAGGTGACCACCACCACCGGCCGCTTCCGCTTGAGGCCTTCCTCCATCACGGTGGTGATCTTCTCGCCGACCACCGAACCCATGGAGCCGCCGCGGAACTGGAAGTCCATCACGCCCAGCGCCACCGGCATGCCGCCCACCGATGCGCCCCCAATGACCGCCGCGTCCTTCAGACCGCTGCGCTTCTGGTCGGCGCGCAGCTTCTCCTGATATTCCCCGCCGAACTGCAAGGGATCCACCGGGGAGACGTCCCCGGACCATTCCTCGAAAGTGCCCTCGTCGGCCAGCACGGCGATGCGTTCCATGGCGGTCAGCTTGTGGTGGTGGCCGCAGCGGTCACACACCTTGAGCTGTTCCTCGAACACCTTGCGGTACGCGGCCGTGCCGCACTTGGAGCACTTCACCCACAGGTTGTCGGGGATGTGCTCGGCGTGCGCCGGCTTGCCGACCATCGGCTGGCTGGTCTTGGGCTTCTGCGCCCTCAATCTTTCGAAAAAGCCTGACATGGGACCGCTTTCCTGGGCTGAATGGCGAGCCGTCTTCGGCCGACCATGAGGAAGTCCTCTAAACGTTTTTCCGCGGGCTTCCGATGAGGCCGTCCTCGCTGACCGCCGCAAGGTGCACTTGCACCAGCGCTCCCACGGTCGCGGCCCCCGCAATCTCCACCGTGAGGTAGTTGTCGGTCGTGCCCCGCGCCACGCTCCCGTTGCACTCCTCGACGAGCACTTCCACCGTGCTTCCCACGAAGCGCTCGCGGAAAGCACGGCTCTTTCGCTTCGCAATGGCCAGCACCGCGTCCATCCGCGCGTTCAGCACGTGTGCGGGGGGTTGTTCGGGGTAGCGTGCCGCCGCGGTCCCGGGCCGCGTGGAATACGGGAAGACGTGCAGGTGCGCGAACGGCCGCCGCTCCAGGTACTCACACAGCACCGAGAAGTCGGCCTCGTCTTCGCCTGGAAATCCCACCAGGATGTCCGCCGTGAGCGCGCCTTCCGGGTACCGAGCCAGGTATTCCTCGACGATGGCGTCATACTGCGCGATGGTGTACCCGCGGCGCATCCGCTCCAGGACGCGGTCGCTGGCGTGCTGCAAGGCAAGGTGAAGGTGGCGGCAGATGCCGTCGGAGAGCCGCGGCAAAATCTCCCGGGGAAAATCCGCCGGCTCGATCGAGGAGAGCCGCACCCGCGCCGCGCCGGAGCGCTCGGCCAGCACGAGCAGCAAGCGCCCGAGCGACCATTCCTCGTCGCCAAGATCACGGCCATAGGATCCCACGTGCACCCCGGTCACCACAATTTCCCGGTACCCGGCCGCGACCAGCTCGCGCGCCTCCGCGAGCACGGCCTCCGGCGCTTTGCTGCGGGCCCGCCCGCGAACGAACGGCACGATGCAGAACGTGCAGAACTGGTTGCAGCCATCCTGCACCTTGAGCAGGGCGCGGGCTCGCGCCTGCGCCGCCGAACCGGGCGCCTCATCGACCGCGTGATGGGGTGGCAATTCCGCGCGCACCACGTCGAGGAGGCGCTCCTTCTCCCGGTTGGATACCTGGATGACCCTCTCGGGTATGCGGCTGAGCGCGTGCTTGTTGCCGACGGCGCAGCCGGTGGCGATCACGCGCCCCTGGGGATTGGCCCGCAGGGCGCGGCGGATCAACTGCCGCGACTTCTTGTCCGCCACCTGCGTTACGGTGCAGGTGTTAATGACGTAGACGTCGGCCGCTTCCTCGAAGGCGACTTCGGAAAACCCGCGCCGCAAAAACTCGCGGCGCAGCATCTCTTCGTCGTATTGATTTACCCGGCAGCCCAGCGTCTCGATGTGAAACGAAGGCCCGGCTTCCACGGTTGGCATGCGAGTATTGATTCTTCCATAAAACAGAAAACCTCCCGTCAAACGGGGAGGTTCTTTTTTGTATCTCAATCAATCGGGGCCCGCCTCTTGGGGCGGGATTTCTTTGTGACCGCCCCCAAATCGGGCGAAGCTACTTGTCTCGCGCGCCACTTAGCCCCGAGGGCAAAGGGCCCGCCACCAATCAGGAGGCCTTCTTGGCAACGGACTTCCGCGCATAGCGCTTCTCATAGCGGGCCTTGCGCTTCTTTTCGATGAGGCGCATGATTTTGAGCATTGCAAGTGCTTTGCTGCTTTGATCCTGTTCCACGAGGAAACCTCCCTTCGCAACGAGCCCCGGGCGGGACCTGGGTTCTCGGTTGCACGACCACCTTCTGTGTCTACATTTTATCTGAAAACGACCTGAAAGGTCCATTAAAAAGATATGAACAGATCGCTATGCGCTGATCGCAGAACGGTGTGGTTGTGGGGTTTACGGACTTTTGCCCGGGGCTCTAGTTGAGGCGGTACTCGCTTGACTCCCGGCGGGTGGTGTACTGCTCGGCGTCTTTCGCCATCTCATCA
>VGFD01000753.1 GCA_016868975.1 Armatimonadota bacterium
GCACGACCCGCCCGTCCGCGCACACCACGCGAAGAGTAGCCTCGTTGATCAATCCCATTGATTGGACCGGCGCTCCCAGGTCGACGCGCAGCGCGGGGGCCATGGGAATATCCGTGCTGTCGCTCCAGGTCAACAATCCATCGCTGGTGGCCGCGGCCACGCACAGGCGACTCCCGGCCAGGAAGGGCTGCACGGCGATGAAACGCGTGCCGCCTTCGGTTTTCAGGTGAGACTCGTGCGCGCCGTCGAGCACGCGGATACGGGTGGGAGAGACTTCCAGGCGCCCGTCGCGGAATTCGGGCAGCTTGATCTCATGGCTGCCTCGCCAGGAAAAATTGACGCTGGACCGCCTGCCCAAGGGACGCTTCGTGCTGGCCGTGGGGTTGGGATCGCTCGACGACAAGGCGTTTGGCAACGTGGGCGAGCCCACCGAGAAGCGCGTGTTCGCGGAGCGGCTTGACGAATCGCTGGCCATCCTTGAAGGACTGTGGAGCGGCGAACCGTTTCCTGGGCGCCGCCGCGCAGGAGGGGCCCTGGCGCGCGCGGACGGGATGTCCACGTCCGACCTCATCCGCAAGGGCCTGCGTCTTGTTGCGTCCGGTTACTACCGAAACAGGCGGCCGCCGTCCACGGGGTTGTTCGTCTCGACCGACGCCAAACTGGGTGATGAAGCGGAACACTTCGCGGATCTCGAAGGCTGAGCTTCCTCTCATCGCGGATACCGGCGGCCTGCTCAGGGCGCTCGCTCGCCTCCCGGATGGCAAAGCCGCCTCGCACTCACAGCCGCCTCAGTCGTTGTCATTCCGGGCCTGGTTCTCGCTGAGATTGACTACTTCTTGCGCAACGAGAGGCCCGCGATGCGAAAACTGGTCGACGTTGTCACACTTGTTGACGCGTTACGTAACGTATGTTTTGATGGGTGAGTAGGAGACCACGCGCATGGAATTCTTCGAGCAGGTACGGCAGACATTCAAGCGGATGGACGAGCGATTGGGTTTAATGGAGTCGCAGGTCAAGGGCCTGCGGGAAGATGTGCAAAGCGTCGGTGGGGCGTTCGCCGGCATCGAAGCCATGCTTGTTGCGACGGCGGCACGCGAGGCCGACATGCTCGGCCGCATCGAGGCGCTGGAGAAGAAGGCGTCATGAGATGGCACCTGCGGTTCAACCGGCAGACCCGATCGCGTCGTGCCCCTGCGCGGCTCCTGGAGCTTGTTCAGACCACGGAACCCGTTGGGATGTAACTATTTCGTTCGCGCAAAAAAAGGACCGCGGGACACTCAGAAGTGCCCGCGGCCCTCTGCCGTAGAGCGACCTCGTCTACTTCCCGAGGCTTTTCGGGACCGACACCTTCACTACGCACAGTGACGTGTTTCCGGCGCGATCCGTGGCCACCACCGTGATGGTGTACACGCGGCCGCTCCCGCCTCCGGCACGCTCGGCGCGCAGGGAGACAGACGCACGGAGCGCTTTGCGAGAGGAGAAAGGGTCAGGGAATTCGAGGCTTTCAAGCAGCAAGCAGAGAGGCGTCTGCAAGTCCTCGAGGACGCGACCAGCAAGAACGATTTGATGCACCTCCCTGGCAACCGCTTCGAAGCGCTGGGCGGGGACAGAGAAGGCCAGTTCAGCATCCGCATCAACCAGCAGTGGCGGGTGTGTTTTGAGTTGCCGGACACGGAAGCCAGGCCCTTCAACATCGAGATCACCGACTACCACTGATTGGAGTGAGCTTCATGAAGCGGCGTCCGATCCACCCTGGAGAGATTCTCGCCGAAGAGCTGACCGAACTTGGCATGAGCGCCGCCGAGCTGGCGAGAGTCCTGCACGTCCCAGGCAACCGGATCTCGCAGATTGTCGCCGGCAAGCGAGCGGTGACCGCGAGCAGGCCATCGGCAGCCAGGCGCAGCACTTCGACCTCTCGCGGCTTGAGATCGCGGTATGCGGATGCCGTGCCGTGGATGAAGTCCTGGACCACCATCGGGTGGAGGTGGAGGCCGCCTGCGAACACGTGCCGGATTGAGTCCAGCAGCTCCTGGGGCGTGGCGTCCTTGGGGACGATGCCGTTGGCGCCGGCGCGGACGGCCTGGCGTACGCTGATCTCATCGCAGAGGGGCGTCACGACGAGGATGGGAATCCTCCGTCCTCGCCTCCTCACGTCCTCAATGAAGCGGAGGCCGCCGCGCGTTTGCAGGCTGGTGTCGAGCAAGATGATGTCACAGGCGACGCCGTCCAGACGCTCCAGCGCTTCTTCTCCCGTGGCTGCCTCCCCCGCGACCTCGAGATCGTAGAAATATCCCGGGGTGAGCTTTCGCCGCAGCTCTCCGCGTCGGGCCTTCTCCTCCATGCCTTGCTGCATGCGGAGTTTGAGAATCTTCAGCTCCACGACGCTCAGGGTGCCCTTGATGCCCAGCACGAGCTGGTCGTCCA
>VGFD01000754.1 GCA_016868975.1 Armatimonadota bacterium
CGCCGAAGGCGACTCCCCCTGGGTCAAACCCGCTGGGGGGGTCCAGGGGGCGCCGAAGGCGACTCCCCCTGGGTCAAACCCGCCAAAAGACGGAACACATTGCGGGGATCGGCGTCCATTGGAGTATCCTGGAAGGAACTTTGGGCCTCCCTCCGAAGCGCGCGGTTGTCGAAAGGATGTAGGTTTTGCGCAATCCTCTAATCACAGTTCTGCTGGTGCTGCTGGCCGCGTGGATGGCATACCCCGCGCGCGCCCAGGAGAACCCCAAGGAATACGCGATCCTGGTGGTCGGTGACACCAAGAACGACATTCTCACTCAGCGCGAGAAAGAGATTTTCAAGGCGTTACAGGATTGGCGCGCCAGGGCCGGCCTGACCCGCTCCGATTTGCCCATCATCTCGTACCACATGGACAGGTCGGTGGAGGCCAACTACTGCCAGAAACAGCTCAAGATCAAGCCGGCCGACGTTCTTTTCGTGGGCATCGTCGAGCACAAGAACAACGTGGCCCAGAAAGTCCGCGTCCGCGTGCACAACGTGGTGAACATCGACGAGGCCTCCAAGAAGGTGATGATCGGCGTCCTCAAGCTCATGGGACGGGATCTCGCGGTGATTACCGGGGACGACGCCTCGCCCTCGCCGGCCGTGACCCCCACGCCGCTGCCCTCGCCGACGCCGCCGCCCCGAGTGCGGGGAATTTCCCTGCTGCGCGTCTCCACCGTGGACTACGACGGCAACCCGCGCGGCAACTTCACCGCCGACGATCGCGGCGTGTACGTGAACGTGTATTTCCGCAACGACCTCCCCACCGAGGAGCAGCGCCACCTCCTGTCGGTGCGCTGCCTGGATCCCGGCGGACGGCCCTACGGGCGCACCATGGGCGGCCCGTTCAGCATCGCCCTGGGAGAGAAGATCGACAGCGTGGACATGGTGCGGCGCTCCGACCCGGAGCGGCACAACGGGTTCTTGATCAAGGGCAACCAGATCGGCAGCAGCCCGGGCACTTACGTCATTGTCGTGGAGGTCGACGGGCAAGTCCTGGGCCGCGGGCAATTCGAGTTGAAAAACAGCCCGTAGGAACCCCCATTTGTGGGAACGAAATTGCCAGGGGGGGTTGGCAGCAGGAGGCCTCGTGCTCGGAACCGGGACCGTTCTCCAGGGCCGATATCGCATCGTTGAACCCCTCAACGAGGGGGGTATGAGCGTCGTTTATCTTGCCACCGACTCGGTCCTGGGCAATCGCGTCGCCATCAAGGAAATGAAGGACCATTTCCTCTCCCCCGCCGAGCGCGACATGGCGGCCAGCCAGTTTCTGCAAGAGGCGCAGATCCTGGCCAATCTCGAGCACGCTGGCCTGCCCAGGGTCACCAATTTCTTCCAGGACACCAACCGCCATTATCTCGTCATGGACTACATCCGCGGCGAGACCCTGGAGGCGCTGGCCAACCGCAACGGCGGCCGCCTCGCCGAGGAGACCGTGCTGCGCGTCGCCTCCGAAGTGTCGCGGGTGCTAGACTACCTGCACAGCTCCAAGCCCGCGGTGATTTTCCGCGACTTGAAGCCCTCCAACATCATGCTGACCGACGATGGGCGGGTCAAGCTCATCGACTTCGGAATCTCCAAGGGCTTCGACGCGGGCGGTGGAACGCGCACCATCATTCGCGGCGCCGGCACGCCCGGCTTCGCGCCGCCCGAGCAATACGGCACCCACGGGCGCAGCCGCACCGACGCGCGCTCCGACGTGTACTCGCTGGGCGCCACCATGTACACGCTCCTCACCGGGGAGATCCCGGTGGAAGCCACCGATCGCTGGATGCACGGCATTCCGCTCTCCGCGCCGCGCAGTCTTAATCCCGGCGTGTCCTCGGATACCGAGTCGCTGGTGTTGCGCATGATGGAGCTGCGGCCGGATGACCGTCCCTCGACCGCGCGCGCGGTGCTCGAGGAGGTTCGCACGTATCGGCCCGAGCTCACCCTTCCGGGGGATGTCACTTCGGTATTTCCGGCGGCGGCGATGCCGGCCCGGGAGCCAGCCCCGGAGACGCCGCGTCCGCCAACGCCGGGACCGGCCACTCCGGAGCCCGCGGTGCCTCCGCGTCCGGTGCGCCGCTTCCGCTCTAGTGTGTCGGCCGCCGCCGAGGCCGATGCGTCGCCCGCCATCGACGAGGACGAGCCGACGCGGGGAATGTATCCGTTCGTGGGGTCCGCCTCATCGGGGGCCCGCGCCGCGGTGGCGGCCGTGGCCGCTCCTCCGAATGGTACACTGGTCGCGGAAGCGGCCCCGGTGGCTTCGGCGCAGGCAGTGGCAAGTGCCGCGACGCAGGCCCCGCAGGAGACGGCTTCCGCGCAGGCGCCGGTGGACGCGAGCGGCCCGCAGGCGCCGGTGGACGCGAGTGGTGCGCAGGCTCAGGCTGCTCC
>VGFD01000755.1 GCA_016868975.1 Armatimonadota bacterium
TTGGCTAGAATTACCGTTTCGCCCGCTGCGTTTTCCACGGATCCGGTGCCCGGTTTCCGCCTGGAGGGCGCCGATTTAAAGCATTCACGAGTCCTGCGTGTCGGTGTAGGGGACGTGATTTTAATCGTCGACGGCAGCGGCCTGGAATTCACCTGCGAAATCGCAGAGGTAACGACGCGCTCACTCTTTGCGCGCGTGGTTTCCAAGCGGC
The DNA here is from genome assembly GCA_016868975.1 of Armatimonadota bacterium. GTDB lineage: Bacteria > Vulcanimicrobiota > Xenobia > RGZZ01 > RGZZ01 > VGFD01. The sequence continues at coordinate 212 of VGFD01000755.1, forward strand.
CGCTGGCCGATGAGGCGCGACTATCGGTGCATCTTTATTGCGCATTGTTGAAGGGCGAGAAGCTCGACTGGGTGCTGCAGAAGGCGTGTGAGATCGGCGTCGCGCGCATCGCGCTCTTCGAGTCGGAGCGGACGGTGGCGCGGGGTGAGAAAAAGGAGCGCTGGGGACGAATTGTGGCGTCCGCGGCGGCGCAGTGCGGGCGGGCCGGCGTGCCCGAGGTGGACGGGCCGCTGTCTTTTTCAGAGGTGCTTGCGGATGCGGTCGCCGGCGGAGTGGCGTGCATGCTCTGGGAGGGCGAGGGGACGCGCCGTCTCTCTGAAGTCGTGCCGCGGCAGGGCCGGATGTCGCTGATCGTGGGTCCCGAGGGCGGGTTCAGCGAGGCGGAGGCGCTTCTGGCGCGCGCGGCCGGCGTGCGGACGGTGACGCTGGGCAGCCGCATCCTGCGTGCCGAGACCGCGGCCATCGTGGCGCCCGCCCTGGCGCTCGCGTGCTCCGGGGACCTGGGGTAAGAGGAACGCCGGCACGCCCTGAAGTAAGAGCGGCGCGTGACGTACCACCCTTCGGTTGACGAATTCCGCGCGCTGGCCGCGCGTGGCCAGCTCATCCCCGTGTACCGCGAGGTGCCCGCGGATCTCGAAACCCCCGTATCCGCCTTTTCCAAGCTGCGCGGCAAGGGCTACTCGTTCTTGCTGGAAAGCGTGGAGAAGGGCGAGCAGGTCGGCCGCTACTCGTTTCTCGGCGCGAATCTCTCGCTGCTGCTGCGGGTGAGCGACGGCCGCGTGCAGTGGCGCGACGGCTCCTTCGTGGGCGCGGGCAGTGACAATCGGCTGCACGAGGAGCCCCTTGGCGACCGCGATCCGCTCGACTGGCTGCGAACCTGCATTGCCGCGCATCCGGTGGTCGAGGTGCCCGGGCTGCCGTCGTTCTGGGGCGGAGCCGTGGGTTTCCTGGGCTACGACGTGGTGCGCGCGTTCGAACGGTTGCCGGATCTGAAGCGTCCCGCCCTGGGCGTCCCCGACTGCATGTTCTTGTTGACCGATCGCGTGGTGGTGTTCGATCACGTGCGGCAGAAAATGCAGATCGTGGTGCTGGCCCAGGTGCCCGAGGGCGGGGACGCGGTCGCGGCGTACGAAGCGGCGTGCCAGGAGATCGCCCGCGAGATTGAGGCCTTGCGGGCGCCGGTCCAGGTGCCCGAAGCGCCGGGTCCAGCCCCGGACACAGACGCCTTTGACTCCACGATGTCTCGCGAGGACTACAAGCGCGGGGTGGAGGCGATCGGGGAACATATCCGAGCCGGGGATATTTTCCAGGCGGTGCTGTCCCAGCGCTTGCGGCGGCACACGAAGGCAGAGCCGCTGCAGATTTATCGCGCGCTGCGCATGCTCAATCCAAGTCCGTATATGTTTTTCCTGGATATGGGGGAATTCCAGCTCATCGGATCATCGCCGGAAATGCTGGTGAAACTGGGGGACGGCGTGGCGGAAACCCGCCCCATCGCCGGGACGCGCCATCGGGCCGCCGACGAGGAAGAGGACCGCCGCCTGGCGTCCGAGTTGCTGGCGGATCCCAAGGAACGCGCGGAGCACGTGATGCTGGTGGACCTTGGGCGCAACGACCTGGGGCGGGTGTGCGAGTACGGAACGGTGCGCGTGCCCACGCTGATGGAGGTGGAGCGCTACTCGCACGTGATGCACATTGTCTCCAGCGTGAAGGGCCGCCTGAACGGCAAGCACGACCAGTTCGATCTGGTGCGCGCATGTTTTCCGGCCGGCACGCTGAGCGGGGCACCGAAAATCCGCGCGATGGAGATATTAGAGGAATTGGAGCCTACCCGCCGCGGGCCATACGGCGGCGCGGTCGGCTATTTCGCGTTCAACGGAAACACCAACACCTGCATCACCATCCGCACCATCCTGCGCATCGGTGAGGACGCCTACATGCAGGTGGGCGCCGGCATCGTGGCCGATTCCGACCCGGACCGCGAGTACCGGGAGACGCTGGACAAAGTGGCCGCGCTGCGCCGCGCCGTGGAGATGGCCGAGAGGGGCCTCGAATGAAAATTCTCGTGATCGACAATTACGACTCGTTCACGTACAACATCGTGCAGATTCTGGGAGAATTGGGCGCCGAGGTCGAGGTCGTGCGCAACGACGCGGTTTCCGCCGAGGAGGCGATGGGGCGCCCCTTTGAGGCCGTAATCAT
>VGFD01000756.1 GCA_016868975.1 Armatimonadota bacterium
ATGTTCGGGCTGCCCGCGGCCACGCACTCCTGGGAGGACCTGGTGGACGCGAAGTGGATCCTGGTGCTCGGCAGCAACCCGGCCGACGCCCATCCCATCGCGGCCCGCTGGCTGGCGCGCGCGCGGCGCCGAGGCGCGGCGGTCATGGTGGCCGATCCGCGCCGCTCGCCCACGGTGCGGCCCGGGGACCTCCACCTGGCGCTGCGCCCGGGCAGCGACGTGGCGCTGTTGAACGGGCTGTGCCACGCCGTGCTGGAGCGGGGGGCCGTCGACCAGGAGTGGATGGGGCGGCGCAGCGACGCCGGGGATCTCGGGCCGCTGCGGCGCCACCTGTCGCGGTACGGGCCCGCGCGCGTCGCCTCGCTTTGCGGGCTCCGGAACTTCGAAGCCTGCGCGGCGCTGGTCACGGAGCGCCGCCGCGGCGCGATCTTGTTCTCCATGGGGGTCACCCAGCACACAAGCGGCGTGGCGACCGTGCGCGCGGCCGCCATCCTGCAGGCGCTGCTGGGCAACCTGGAAGGGCCGGGCGGCGGCCTCTATCCCATGAAAGGGCACGCCAACATCCAGGGGGCCACCGACCTGGGCGGGCTCTATCACGCGCTGCCCGGCTACCTGCCCGCGCCCACCACCGACGAGCCCACCCGCGACGCCTGGGCGACACGCCACGGTCCGCGGGCGGCGGAGCGGCTCGACGGCCTCTTGAGGGCGTGGTACGATCGGGACGGCTACGAGCGTCTGCCCCGGCGGCGGCCCGGCGAGACCCACTCGATGCTGGACGCCCTCGCCGCCGACCTCGACGTGCTGGTGCTCCTCGGCCAGAATCCCCTGCGCGGCACGGCGAATCCCCGCCAGGTGGCGCGGGGCTTGGGGCGCTGCGGGCTGGTCGTGTCCATTGATCCGTTTTTGACGGAGACGGCGCGGGCGTGCGAGGTGGAAGTGATCGCGCTGCCGGCCGCCGCCTTCTCCGAGAAGCCCGGCACCCGCACCAACGCCTGCCGGCTCGTGCAGTGGCAGCGCGCCGAGCGGGCGCCGCGCGGGGAGGCGCGGCCGGACGCGCGCATCCTCGATTCGCTGTGGAGGGAGGTTGCCCGGCCCGGCGTTCGCTGGCCGCGGGGCGACTCCGACGAGGACTTCTACCGCGCAACCGGCCGCGAGATCGCGGGCGGGGGATGCTGGCTGTACGCGGGCTACGACGGCGGCCGCTGGCACTGGCCGGGCGGGCGGGCGCGGTTGTTCGACGACCCGGGGATGCGGGTCCGCCTGGGGGACTCACTCCCAGAGCACCTTGAGCCACCTGAGGTGATCTTGCAGGGCTCGGCGGATTTCCCGCTGTCGCTGACCACCGCCATCGCCGGACGGCCCACGGAACGTTGTGGCCCACGACGGGGACGGACCGACCCTCCTGAAGTGACGGTAAGTCCCACTCTGGCCAGGGGCCTCGCGCTCGTGGACGGTGACCACGTCTGGTTGGAGACGCCGCGGGCCAGGGCGGCCGCCCGGCTGCGGGTCCGGGAGGCCACCGCGGACGGCGTGGTGTGGGCCCCGGCCGACTGGGCCGCCGGGGCGGAGGCGCCGGATCTGGTGCTTGCCGATCCGGCCGATCCCACCAGCCCGGTGCTGGCGGTGCGCGCGATTCCCTGTCGGCTTGGCAGGCTCTGAGGCGGAGTCGGGCCCAGCGGTGAACCCGACGGGGAGGGGTTGTGCGCTCCACGACCTGACATTTGTTAACAATTTGGCAACATGGTCCGGGCGGACCCCGTGCTAGAATCACTCTGCCAAATTCTGCCTTAGAGGCCTTGAGGAGGTCCCCATGGACCCGATGCGCACCAACCCTGTCGGCCCGACCCAGTACGGCGCCGCCTTCGCCCCGGTTCCGGCGCAGCCGGCCACGGCACCCGGCGACTCGGTCCAGATCGGCTCGGAGAAGAAGTCTTCGCTGCTCGACAAAGCGAAAAACCTCGGCCTGGGCGCCTCCGTCGGCCTGTCCGCGACGGTGCTTCTCGACTCGCTGGCCATCGCCGGCGCGGCGGCCGTGGTGGGAACCGCCTCCGGCCTCGTCGCCCTGGTCGCCACCGGACTCGCCGTGGCGCATTTTGGCAAGAAGGCCGTCAACCACTTCCGCGGCGGCCAGGCGCAGGGCGCCCCGGCCCCACCGCCTCCGCCGGGCGGACACCCCGCGCCGCCCCAGGGCCCGGTGCCCGGACCGCCGCCGCCGCCCCCCGGCCAGCCGCAGCAGATTCAGTGGAACATCACGCGCTGACGATTCCTGCTGGTTGTGACGCCTCCAGCCCGGTCCACCCCTGGATCGGGCTGGTTTGTTCATGAAGCCCCGCGTCGGGGTGAGCGCCTGCCTGCTCGGCGAGCGCGTCCGCTTCGACGGCGGGCACAAGCACGACCCGGTCCTCACCGAC
>VGFD01000757.1 GCA_016868975.1 Armatimonadota bacterium
CTGCCGAATTTTCTGGCGATTTATTTTGGCGCGCTGGTGGGCGCGCTGTGGGCCGTTCTGGCGGTCAACTTGGGCGTGGGAAGCGAGGTGGCCGCCCTGGTCGTGGGCGTCATCATTCCGCTGGTGCCCGGCATGGCGATGACCAACGCGGTGCGCGATCTGATCGCCGGCGATCTCGTCGCCGGTGTGGCCCGCGGCGCGGAAGCGCTGCTCGTCGCGGTGGCCATCGCGAGCGGCGTGTGGAGCGTGCTGGCGGCCTCGCGCTTCGCGGTGTTCCTGTGACGGGCTGGAGCGAGCTCCTGCTTTGCCTGCTGGGAGCGGCCTCCACCAGCCTGCTGTTCAACGTGCCGCGCCGCACCATCATCCCGTGCGCGCTGCTCGGCACACTGGCGTTCTTCGCCAGCCTCGAGCTGAGCGCGCGGGGAGTTTCCATGCTGGGGGCAAACTTTCTAGCGGCCCTGACGGTAGCGCTTTTTTCCGAGGTTTTCGCCCGCTTGATGCGCATCCCGGTGACCTGTCTGGCCGTGCCGGGCGTGATTCCGCTGGCCCCCGGCGTCACGCTGTATCGCGCCATGTACGCGTTTGTGGCCGACCGGTCGGATGAGGGCTACACGCTTGCGGTGACCACCGTGTTGATCGCCGCGGCCATCAGCGCGGGGCTCGTGCTGGCCGGCTCGATTTTCCGGCTGTTCGATCGCAACCGCTGGATCAGGGAGCGTGTGATCGCAGCAGGCGGCACGATTCCGCCAGACTCTGATTGACCACCCGGGCATCGCCCAGCGTGCTCATGAAATTCGTATCCCCACGCCAGCGCGGCACAATGTGCAGGTGCACGTGATCGGCCACCCCCGCGCCGCCCGCCTCTCCCAGATTGAATCCGACGTTGAAGCCGTGGGGGTTCATCGCGCGCTTTGAGGCGTTCACCCAGCCCCGAGTCATAATCATGATCTCGGTCAGCTCCGCGTCGGACAGCTCGGTCAGGTCACCGGTGTGGCGGTACGGCGCGATCAACACGTGCCCGTTGGTGTACGGATACCGGTTCAAGATCGCGAAGCAGGTTTCGCCGCGTCCCAGGATAAGATTTTCCTCGTCCTTGTCGGCGGCCGGACACTCGCACAAAAAACATCCCGGCGCCTTCGGCCCGAGGATGAATCCCACGCGCCAGGGCGCCCATAAATTGAGGTTTTCTTCCGGCACTGCGGTCTACTCCATTTCGATGGCCGGTCCAGCGTCGGCCGGCGGCTTCCACAGGTGATCGTCCAGGTGCAGGCGGCCGTCCTCGCCGCGCCGCACGCACGGCTCCAGGCTGGTATACGCGGACGGGTCGCGCACGCCGGCCGCGCACAGGTACATGGCCGGCTCCCACGCCGAGTCCAGGCCCAATTCCCGCTCGAGACGGACGTCGCGGAACGCGCCGGTGGTGAACGGGCCCAGCCCCATGGCGGTGGAGAGCAAATAAAATGTCTGGCAGAGATGCGCCAGATCCAGCGTCATCACGCGGTACGCGCGGTCGGTGGGATATTTCCACATGACCCGCTCCACCCGCGAGGTCATCACGCAAATCACCGCCGCGTTGGCGAGCCAGTCCTGGCCGGCCGCAATCCAGGAGATCAGTGCCCCGAAATGGCCGGCCCGAACGCGCTCGAGGCGGTGGTGCTCCACCGAATAATGGTAGATGCCGGGCGGCACGCCCTCCACGTTGAGCACCACCGGATACACCTCGGTGGGATGCCGCGAGCCGCCGGACGGACTGGTCTTGTGCAGCAGGGGCCCGGTGACGGTGTCCACGTGGCACCCGGTCACGCCCCACGTCATGTACAGGAGCCGCGCCAGGGCGTCCAGGGAAATGGGCTGGCGCAGCCACTGGCGGCAGGTGGTCCGCTCGAGGAGGGCCACGTCCAGCGGCGTGTGATTGGCCGTCAATTCTCGCGGCAGCGGAATATGCGGCGCGTCGTCCAGGTTCTTGAATAGGGACGGCTGGGGGGCTTTCGCGAGGCGCTCCTGGTAGAGCAGCAATTGCTGCTGAAAATTGCTGGCGTAATCCAGGTTGCGCACCGCCATGTGGAATAACTTGACCGGCAACCCCCACTCCCACTGTAAAATGCCGGCTTCGGGAGGCGCCGGCTCGTCTTCCGCCTCGAGCAGGGCTGAGGCGTGGAGCCGATTCACGGCCCTCGCCAGGATGCGCCGATCCAGTGTCGGAAAAGCCTGCGCAACGTCCTCGGGCCCCCGCCACTCGGAGAAAAAATCGAGAAATTCAAAGGTCCGCGCTTCCGGACGGATGGTGCGCTTTTTTAGATAATTGTGAAATACCGGCTGCGCGCCTTCCCACCAGACGATGAGCGCCCGGTGGCGGCGCAGGCGAGGGGGAGCCATCAGGTCACGGTTTCCCCCACTGCT
>VGFD01000758.1 GCA_016868975.1 Armatimonadota bacterium
TGGCGGAGGATTCATCCCCGAGCGGGCCGCGGCGCGAGAATGAGTCCACCATCCCCGGCGAGGTGCCCTCCGAGATCGTGTCGCGCGCCTGGAGCACCGGGGATTTCCAGGAGTGGTCGAGCGCCGGCCAGCGCTGGGTGGTGCAGCCGGTTTCCGCGCGCGTGGAGGGCGGCGGCGCCATCGTGGTGCGGGTGGGACACGGGCGCCCCATCGACCGCGAAGTATTGCAGCTCGCCGCCGTCCCCGCCGCCACGCTGGCCCTCCGCATGGGGACCGACCGGGAATTGACCCGCACCCGCCGGGAGCTGGACGACATGCGCGCGGAGATGATCGAGGAGAGCAAGCTGGCGGCGGTCGGGCGCCTCGCGGCCGGCGTGGCCCACGAGCTGAACACGCCGCTGGGCGCCGTTCTGACCATGGTGGGCAGCCTGACCCGCACCATCCAGGAGAAGGACGTGCTGCGCCGGCTCGAGATCATGCGCGAGGGCGTCGACAAGTGCAAGTCGATCATCGAGAAGCTGCTGGTGTTCTCGCGCGGCCCCGTGGAGAATGAAGACGGCCTGACCTTCTCCCGCTTCGTGCGCGCGCCCATGGAAATGAACCGCATCGTGCGCGAGGCCGTCGACCTGCTCGAGGAGCAGATGCGCGAGGACGGCGTCAAAGTGGTCACCGACCTGGGAAATATCCCGCCCATCCGCGCCAACTCGACGCAGTGGGGACAGGTGCTCACCAATTTAATCGCCAACGCGCGCGACGCCATGAAGGCGGCCGGCACGGAAAATCCCACCATTACGGTGCGCACCAGCGCGGAAGGCAAGCATCTCGTCGTCACGGTGTCGGATAACGGACCGGGCATTCCGCAAAACCTGGTGGGCCGCATTTTCGACCCCTTCTTCACCACCAAGGACATCGGGAAGGGCACCGGACTGGGCCTCGCCATCGTCCGCGAGATCGTGAAAAAGCACGACGGGAATATCGACCTGCAAACCTCCGAGGGCGCCGGCGCCACGTTCGTGATCAAGGTGCCGGCCGGAGCCGTCGCCCAGCGCGTGGCCGCGGGGGCGCCGGTGTAGCGGATCAGTTCCGGAAAGCGCCGGACCGGTTTCGAGGGGGCGATGTGGAGGCCGTCGAAGTTCGGCACATGCGGACTGAGTCAGTCCGGCTCGGATGGGTGGCCGTCGGCATCATCCTTTACGCCGCCCTCTGGCAGGTCACCCCCGCGCCAGCGGCGCTCGCGGTTCCTCTGCTCATCGGCGGTATCCTGGGCGCGTCGCTGGCCTGGAGGCAGGCCGCTGCCTCCGCGGTGTTGTCATGTGGGGCCGCCGCCTTGCTCCTTGGTCCGCCGCAGGCGCTGTGGTTTGAAGCTTTCTACAACGAAAGCGCATATGTGGGGATGCTGAACGCGGACCCATTTCTCGAGCCACACCCGCTGGTGACCATGGCGCTTGCCGCGCTGTTCGCCGTCCTGGTAGGACAACTGCGCTGGACGCCTGAAAAGCGACGCCTGCTGGGCTGGTGCCTGGCCGCCACGCTCGCGGCGGCCTGTGTCGTCCGCGTCAATGCCTTCAGCCCGTTGATTCCCGCGGCGCTGGAGATGGAGCCGCCAGACGAAGGATATCACTTCGACGGTCAGTTCAACCTCAAGGTCGTGTACCTCATGCGCGCGGGCCACTCCTACTATGAGGCCTTTGCCCTTGCGCTGGAGAAGAACGCGCGTCCGTGGAACAAAGGACGGCCCGGACAGAGCATTCATCCTCCACTGCTGCACTGGGTGTGGGCCGCGCTGCCCTCTCCGGGGGCAATCGCACGTCTGTCCTGGCTGCTGGCTGTCGTGTGCCTCCTGCTGTCCTATGCCGCCGTCGCGCGTCGCGCGGATTGCCTGGCGGCTCTGCTGGCGCCTGCCCTGCTGATGTCGCTGTACGAGTACGAGAATGCGAGCTGGTGGATCATGTTCAGCGATGTGTGGTCGGCCTACGCCGCCACTGCGGCGGTATCTGCCTGGCTGTTGGGTGCCCGCGGCACCGGAGTGGCCCTCGCCTTCCTCAGCGTGATCCTGCGGCCCATCCCGGTCATACTGCTAGCATCCATGCTCGCCACAGCGGTCATACAGCGGGACCGGCGAATTGCGACAGCCTCACTGTTGGCCATGGCGGGCGTCGTGGTCATCTACCTGTTCAACGACCGTCTGGCCCAGGCGGTCCTTGAAACCAACATTTCTGGAGTCATTCACACCCGGATTCAGGCATCGATCCCATTCGCGTTTGCCACCCTGCGATTCGGCACCGTCTTTCTACTGGCCCGGGACGTCGTGATGCCGGTTCTCGTGTTGTGCTGCCTGGCGGCGCCCGTGGCCGTGGGACGTGACGGTTGGGTAGTGACCATTCCCGT
>VGFD01000759.1 GCA_016868975.1 Armatimonadota bacterium
TCAGCGCGTGCCGCTTGTCGATCTCGCGCTGTTGGGGCGGACGCAGCAAATTCGCGCAGAGCAGCGCGGTCAGGGTGAACGAGACCAGCATGGAGGCGAGCAGCCCGAAAATCAGCGGCCACACCAGCTCCACGAACATCAATTGCACGATGCCCCCGGAGAACAAGAGCGGCGACAGCGCCAGCACGATCATCAAAGTGGACGCGATCACCGCCACCCGCACTTCGGCAATCCCCTCGATGGTAGCCGTTTTCGGGTCTTTTCCCATGTGAAGGTGCCGTTCCACGGCGTGGATGTCAATAATCGAGTCGTCCACCAGCCGTCCAATCGATAACATCAATCCGATGAGCGTGCCGCTGTTGAACGTCATGCCAAACGGCACCATCATCAAGATGGCCATGGCCAGCGAGGTCGGCAGGGTGATCAGCGCGATCAGGGTGCCGCGCCACTCGCCGAGGAAGAACAACACGGCCAGCCCGGTCAGCACGATGGCCACGGCCAGCTCGTGCCAGACGTTCTTGAACAAGATTTCCACGAAGTGCGCGTTGTCGTACGCCACCTCAAAGTGGAGTCCGGGATTTTCCCGCTCCAGTTCTTTGATGACCGTCATCAAGCGCGGCACCACCTGGGCCGACGACGCTCCCGGATTCTGGATCACCGCGATTTCGATGGAGGGGACAATTTCACCGGCGGTGCCCGGCGGATGTTTCAGGTAATGGTAGCCGCTGCGCCGCTCCCAGTTGGTGTCCAGCACGCGCGCGACGTCCCGCACGTAGACCACGCGCGGCGCGCCCGCGCTGCCGGCCGGCGCGGTGGACGCGGAGGATGGCGGGAGGCCGGCGTCCTCGCCCCCCATACCCATGCCTGATGAGGAGCGGGGCGCCGCGGCCGCGGACGGGACGGTTCCTCCATTCGGAGTGACGGTGGCGATGGGATAACTCAGCACGTCGTCCGGCCCGGCGGCGCGCGAGTCGACGCGCACGATGCTTTCCCCGGCCCCAGAAGTAAGCGTGCCCCCCGAGCGGCTCACGTTGAAGCGGTCGATGGCGTTCTTCACGTCCAAGATCGACAGCCGGTACGCGGCCAGACGATTGCGGTCGACGAGCACCTGCAATTGCCGGCGATATCCGCCGAATACCGTCACCGCGTACACGTCGGGCACGGCCTTCAAGCGCCGCACCGCGGTGTTGTCCGCGAACTCCCGCACCTTCAAGGAATTCCAGCCCTGGGCCGGATCGCCGGTCACGCTCATGGACAGGATCGGCAGGTTCAGAGGATCGATGGGCACCACGAAGGACGGTTTCAAATTCGCGCCGGTGGCCGGCAAATTCGATTGCACCACGTCGAGCAGGGCCTGCACGTCGACCTGGGCGCGCGCCATGTCATGCCCGTAGGGAAATTCCAGGGTGACGATGGAGATGCCGTCCTGCGACGTGGAGCGCACGAAGCGCACGCCGGAAATTTGCAGCATCTGCTCCTCGATGGGCTTGCTGAAGTACACCTCCATCTCCTGGCTGGGCAGGCCGGGCATCATGGTGATCACGCCCAGCATCGGGCTTTGCACGTAGGGCGCGAAGCGGCGCGGCACGACGCGCTCCACGCAGTAGAACGCCAGCCCCAGCATGGCCACGTAGAACGCGATGACGGCGTAGGGATGCTCGATGGACCAGCGGTGAATATTGTGCAGCAGGTTGCCGCGGTTCACTTCACGACGACCTTGCCTTCAAGCATGTTCATCCCGCAGGTGAACGAGATTGGCCCGGTTTTTGAGGGGACGAAGCGCACCTTGCGGGGCTGGTTGAGCGGCAGCGCGGTTTTCAATCCCAGCGCCGGAAAAACCACCTCCGTTCCGCACGTCGCGTCGGTCTTGCGGGTAAACTCAATGACCGTCGGCTCGCCCTTGCGCACGGTAATGGTCGAAGGCTCGTAGCCCGACGAGGTAATGTCCACTTTGAAAACCGACTGCTCGGAGGGGCGCAGCAGCGGCGTAACGCTGGTGACTTTCATGCCGTCGCGCAGCATGTCAAAACTGCTTGAGACAACGTACTGGCCGGCACTCAATCCCTGGTTGACGACGATGCGGCGGCCGTCGCTGGCGCCGGCCGCGACGGTGGCTTTCTTGACGGTGTACGTGCCGTCGCTGTTGGGCACCGCCAGCCACACATAGGGGAGGGAGACGCCGGGCAGCTGCCCCTCGGACGGAGCCGGCGGGCGTCGCAGCGCGACTTCGGGGATGCTCACCGCGCTCGCGATGCGGTCCGTGGTGATGTCCATGGTGACGAAGGCGCCCGGCAGAATCTGCGGCTTGGGGCCTGGCAACATCATGGGATCCACGCCGGGTTGTGGCGACGGCGGCTCGAAGGGGGGGTTGGTGGCCAGCG
>VGFD01000760.1 GCA_016868975.1 Armatimonadota bacterium
TCCGACGAACCTCGTCAGTCGGCTATCCGATTGACGACCCGTCGGGACCCGTGGTGATCTGCGCGCTGGGTGCCAGCGGGGGCTCGCACGGCGCGGGGCCGTGGATAGGTTCGGGTCGGGTGGCTGGCGGACAGGCTGGCCGGCGGAAGGGCTGAGCCAAACATGTGGGCGCGCTTCTGGCTGATCGCCGCCGGCGCGGTTCCGACTGGGGCCGGGACTCCCATGAATCCCGCCTTCAGAACCTGTCAGACACCCTCGAACGTCCGGACATCCGGGACAAGCATTCAGAACTGCACGCACGCAGGATGAGGACATGAGCATCCAGACCGACGGCATCGTCGTGACCGGAAACCTCGAGGGGGGAAACGCCGACGGGTTGCGGGCGGTGGGTCCGGGCCATGTGGCCTGCGAGCCCCGGGAGGACCCCATCCCGCACGAGGTCCAGGTGACAGGCCCGATCAGTTGCTACGTCGTCTGCGCCCAGGCTCGCAACACGACCGCGCAGCCGCGCACGCTGACCCTCGACGTGGAGATCCCACGCTGGTTGATCGAGGCCCGGTTCGATTACTTTCTGCGGAAGACTTTCTGGACGCGGCCGCAGGGCAGCCTCCAATGGTCCCCGCTCGAACCGGAGATCCTCGACGACCGCTCCCGCCTGCGGGTTGCCCTTCAGCCCGGCGAGACCCGCGTCCTCGCAAGCGTCGCGCACTACCCCTACTCCCAGTGCTGCCGAAGTCTTGAGGAGCTGGCGACGGAGCATCCCGACATCGCGCGGCTGCGGGAGATCGGGCGGTCCGTGGAGGGCCGGCCGATCCTGGCCCTGGACACCGGTCAGCCGGGGAGCCCTCGGAGGGCGGTCTTCACAGGCACGTCGCAGCCCGGAGAGCCTGCGGCGTGGGCCGTCCTGGCCATGGCCGCGGCAATCCTGAAGCGGCCGGGGCTCCAGCATTGGCTCAAGGGCGCCGAGATCAGCTTTGTCCCGCAGCCCAATCCCGACGGCATCGTGATGGGCGCCTGCAACGCCAACGCCAGAGGGGAGATGGTCTTCGTCGGCTTCGAGGATGCCGCGGAAGGGCGGCCCAGCGCGACCGAGGCGCTGGCCCTTTGGGGCCACCTTTCCACCAGCCCGCCTGCCGTGTACGTCGATTTCCATCTGCTCCCCCTCCCCAACCACCCCCTGCCCCGGCCCTACGTTTTCGGCCTGGACCTCTACACCGACCCCGCGCGGCGGGCCCAGGCGCGCCGGTTGGCGGACCGCCTGATCCAGATCAGCGGATGCCCGCCCCCGCCCATCATCCCCGTGGGGGACCCGCTGTGGCGAAACCTGGCGACCTACCAGGCCGCGGCGCGGTGGAATGCCGCGAGCTTTCTCTATCAATACACCGGCCCCACGACCAGTCACGTCCTGGCGCAGCAGCGCGGGCAGGAGGTGATGCAGGCCGCGCTGGAGGTCTGTCTTGGCAGCTAGACCTCACCTCCCCGTCTGCTACAGATTGCGTCGATCGCCGCTGATGCAAGGGCAGCCGGTGACCTCAGCGATCGGTGCGCGGGCGTCCGCGGGGGCTCGTAGGGGCGGGCCGGTGAAGGGGGCTGGCGCGGATAGCTGGAGGGAAGGCCGTCTCGTGGAAGGGTTGAGGCGGGCATGCGGGCGCGCTTTTGGCTGATCGCCGCCGGAACGGTTGCGGCGCTGGCGGGCTTTGGCACGTTGGTGGCATGGGCGTTCTCGAACGTCCGTTCGGCGGTGGCCCCGACGCCCCTGAACACGCCCGCGCCCTCGCCGGCCGGATCCGCCGCGTTCGGCGGCGGGGACGCGCTGCCGCAGTTCCTCGTGATCCTGCTGATCGGCGCCGGGCTCTACTACCTATGGCGCCGCCAGAAAGCGATCTACCAGGGTGTCAAACTGGCCGAGCGGCCCGCGCGTGGCGCGCGCTACGCCAACGCGATCGCTCAACTGAATAGCGTTCATCCGGACGGTTCCCCCAATCTCGAAGTCCGGCGGCTCGGTATCAGTGACCTGGAGGTCCTGGCCAAGGAATCGCCGAGCGACGACTGGCCGGTGATGAAGGCGCTGGCGAGCTACATCCGGCACAGCGCCAGCCGCGAGCGCGACAACCCGTCGGCGGCGCTTGCGCCGCGCGCGGATATCCAGGCCGCGCTCAGCGTGCTGGCGCACAGACCCGGCCGCTATCAGCGCGGCGAGGATGAGCGACTCGATCTCTCGGGGTCCGACCTCCGCGGCATGTGGTTGGAAGGCGCCAATCTTGCGGGGGCGCTGCTGGTCGGAGCCGACCTCCGCGGCGCGCGCCTCGCCGGCGCCGATCTCACCGACGCCCACCTCGAGCGCGCGGATTTGCGTGGCGCATACGGCTTGACGA
>VGFD01000761.1 GCA_016868975.1 Armatimonadota bacterium
CTGGAGGCGGTGCGTCCCCTGTACTCCGGCAAGGCGCGCGCCAGGGTGTCCTTTTGCGGCCGTCCCCAGATCGCGTCGCTGCGTCCCAACGTGTTTGCCGTCGGCGACGTCAACGACTCGCGCGCGGCCAACAGTCACCGCATGGCGCTCGGTGAAGCCCCGGCTGGCGCGGTTCTCAGGGAAGTGGCCGCGGCGAGCGGCGGCAAGGTGGAGCTTTCGGAAGCCCGCGTGATTGTTGCCGGCGGGCGCGGCCTGAAGGGCCCCGAGCACTTCGACATGCTGGAGAAGCTTGCCGAGGTGGTGGGCGGCGCGGTCGGCGCGTCCCGCATGGTCGTCGACCTGGGCTGGAAGCCGCACGACATGCAGGTGGGGCAGACCGGCAAGGTGGTCAACCCCGAGCTGTACATCGCGGTTGGAATTTCCGGCGCGATTCAGCACCTCGTCGGCATGCAGACCTCGAAAACCATCGTGGCCATCAACAAGGACCCGGAGGCGCCCATTTTCAAGATCGCCGACTACGGCGTGGTGGGCGACGCGTTCGAGGTGGTTCCGCTGCTGACTGAGGAATTCAAGAAGGCACTGGCGCCGGTGTCCGTTTAACCAGCCTGGGTCTCTGGGTTTAATGGAAATCATCCTGGTCGGGGTCAATCACAAGACCGCTCCGGTGGAAACACGGGAGCGTCTTGCCGTTCTGGAGTCGCACGTTCCGGCTGCGCTCGCTTCGCTCCGCTCCAACGGCGTCGTGCGCGAGTGCGCCGTTCTCTCGACCTGCAACCGGACCGAGCTGTACGGCCTGGGGGAGAGCGCCAGCCACGTGGCCGAGCACATCGTGGACGTGCTGAGTTCCCGCCATGACATCCCCCGCGAGCACCTGCGCGAGCTCCTCTACCACCGCTTCAACGACGACGCGGCGCGCCACCTGTTCAGCGTGGCCTCCGGCCTGGACTCGCTGATCGTGGGCGAGGGGCAGATCCTGGCCCAGGTGCGCGAGGCGCATCGCGTCGCGAATGAGCACGGCGCGGCGGGCTCGGTGCTCAATCGCCTGTTCGAGCGCGCCATCCGCACCGGCAAGCGGGCCCGCACCGAGACCCGCATCGCGCAGGGCGCGCCCACCGTCAGCGCGGCCGCGGTGGCGCTGGCCCGCAAGGTGCACGGCGACCTGGCCGACAAGAGCGTGCTCGTGATCGGCACCGGAAAAGTGGGGCTGCTTACGGTCAAGCTGCTCATTGAGGCCGGGGTGGCAAAAATCGGCATTCTGTCACGCACCCTGGAACGCGCGCAAAAGGCTTGCGAGCGGTTTTCCGGGGTTGCCGCCCGGCCGGCCGTCATGGACGCGATCGCCGACCACCTCGCCGAAGCCGACGTGGTGGTGTCCTGCACCGGCTCGCCGGTGGCGGTGGTGACCCGGGCCACGGTGGCCTCTATCTTGCGTCGACGGCGCTATCGTCCGCTCTTCATCGTGGATATCGCGGTGCCGCGCGACGTGGAGTCGTCGGTGAACGATCTGGAAAACGTCTATCTTTACAACGTCGACGATCTGTCCGGCGTGGTGGCCGGCAACCTCGCCGAGCGGCGCGCCGAGATCGACGGCGCGCGCGCCATTGTCGAGGACGAAGTGGTGTCATTTTCCCGCTATCTCGCCTCGCTGGAGACGGTGCCCGCCATCCGCCGCCTGCGGGAGAATTTCGAGCAGCGGCGCCAGCGCGAATTGCAGGCGCTGGGCGCCATCTCCGATGATGAGCGGGCCCGCCTGGACGCTTTCAGCCGCGCCCTGGTGAACCGCCTGCTCCACCACCCCACCGTGCGCATCAAGGCGCTCGCGGAGTCGCGCGACGTGCGCGAGGGCATCACTTTCTTGATGGAATTGTTCGAGAGCGCACCCGAGGACGCGCCAACCGAGCGCCAGCCGGAGACGGTTTCGGCGGACGAGGAGGGAGCACGAGGGTGACCTACCTGATCTTGCTCGGCCTGGCCGGGGCGGGCTATCTGGCCGCCACCATCCGATTCCAGAAGGCGCTTTACGCCCCGGAGGCCGACGGTGAGCCGCCGCGTGGGCGCGGCCTGCTGTGGGCGGCCTTCCTGCTGCACACGGCGGCCATTGCCGTGTGGGGCGTGCAGCTTGGACGCCTGCCGGGCAGCGCGCCCCCGGAGACGCTGGCGCTGATGTCCTGGATGATGATGGGCATGTACCTGGTCCTGGCCTCCGCCTGGAAGCTGGAGGTGCTGGGCGCCTTCGCGTCGCCGCTGGCCACCTTGCTTGTTCTGGCCTCGCTGGCCACCTCGCCCTGGGGGGCCGGCCCGACCGCGCCCACGATGCGGGGCGGCTGGATGCTCGTCATGCACATCGCCGCCGTGCTGCTCGGCTACGCG
>VGFD01000762.1 GCA_016868975.1 Armatimonadota bacterium
GCCCATCGCACAGGAAGCCTAGCAGCAACGCCGCCAGGGCGATGTACGGCATGTCCTTGAGCACCAGCACGAGCGCAAAGAATCCGAACAGCAGATTCGTCAAGGTCAACAGGACGGCTACGTTAGCTTTCCACATCAGGCTATTTCAGAAACCTCGCAATCCGTGTCATGCCTCCGAGCACTCGGTCTCCTTTGGAAACCAGGATCTCGGCGCGCCCGGCCGGCAGATAGACGTCGGTGCGGGAGCCAAACTTGATCATACCGAGCCGGTCGCCGGCCAGAAAAGTGTCACCTGTCCCATGCCACTGCACGCTGCGGCGCGCCAGCACGCCGCTGATCTGGGCCACCGTGATCGGGCCGCGCGGCGTTTCCAGCGCCAGCATGTCGCGGGTATTGTTCTCCGCGTACATGAAGGCCGGCGCGTACTTGCCGCGGATCTTCTTGATGGCGTGCAGGGTGCCGTCGGTAGGGAACCGGTTGACGTGCACGTCGGTGACCGCCAGGAAGACCGCGATGCGATCGGCCGGACCCTGGATCCACCAGGGCTCGTCGACCCGCTGCACGCTCAGCACCACGCCGTCGGACGCCGCGAACACGCTGTCCGGTTCCCGCGGCGTCTCGCGCTCCGGATCCCGGAAGAAGGCCGCGCAGCCCAGTCCGGCCGCGGCCAGGACCCCCGCGGCAAGCCGCGACTTCGGGGCCGCCAGCGCGGCGGCAAGCAGTGCGCCCGCAACGAACGGAAGCCCCTCGTGCCACGCGCGGCGCTCAGACGGCGCGGGCCAGGGGACAATCACGGGCTCTACGGGCACGGCATCAACTGACTGACGACTCATGAGTGAGCAATGGAGTTTCGGGAGACTGGCCCGAAGTCCTCCGGCCGGTTGCCCTGGCCTTTAGTACACACTTTGAAGAAGGTCACTGAAGAAGACCACATAACAATCACATAACAGGTAGGCATCGACCCGACGCGTAATCTATGATGATTGCGCGCGCCGCGTCGCGGGGAGCGATCGGATCAGTCAGGGTTGGGAGCCAGGGATTGGAACATATCAGCGACCTGATAGCCCAGTACGGCTACTGGGCCATCTTGATAGGTGTGATGGCCGAAGGCGATCTCACGCTGGTCGTTGCCGGCATGCTGGCCCACGAACGCCTGCTCAACTTCGGATTCTCGGTCGCGTTCGCGTTCGCCATGCTGGGCGCCGTCCTGGGCGATGTGTGCGCCTTCACGGTGGGCCGCTGCCTGCGCTCCAGCATGCTCCAGACAGAGTTCTACAAGAAGTTCCATCCCCGCATGGAGTGGCTCGACATGCGCTTCGGCGCCTTCTCCATCGTGCTGGTGAAGTACATTTACGGCCTCCGCTTCGCCAGCTCGATCTTCTGGGGCATGAGCCGCATGACGTTCGGTCGGTTCATGGTGCTCACCCTGTTTTCTTGCCTTGTCTGGGTGGGGATGCTGACCGGGCTGGGCCTCATCTTCGGCACCGCCATCAGCCATCTGTTCGATCGCTTCAACGCGGTGGCGGTCACCGCGGTGGGCGCGGTCATCGGCGCCGGGCTGCTGTACGCGGTGCACCACTGGTGGCTGTCGCCGGTGCTGCAGCACGAGGCCGAGAAGGCGGGCCTGACCGACGAGCTCGATCCAAACGATCCGCGACTCGTGGCGCTGAAGCTGGAAGAGCCTCCGGCGGTACCCGCGCCGCCGTCGCAAGAGACGCACCTCGCGGGGCGTTAGGAGCCGTTGGGAAACACTAGTCCCCGCGCGCCGCTGAGTACACGAAGGCTGGCGGCACGTTCAACAGGTTGAAGCGGAAGTGGTAACCGCCGAAGTAGCGCCGCAGCAGCCGGGGAAGCACCCAGGGCGTGTATTGCAGGGCGACCAACTGCGCGCCCGGCTTGAGTCCTTCGCGGGCGGCCTGGAGGATTTCGTCGCGCAGGTCGGGGGGCAGATTCATGAAAGGCAGCGACGAGAACACGCAGTCCGCTCGGCCCGGGCCTCGTGCCTCCAATATGGCTGGCAGGTGGGTGGCCGAATCCACGACGATTTCCAGCCGCGAGTCGGCGATCCGCTCACGCAAAACCTCTGCGAACGAAGGGTTGATCTCCACTCCGATAAGGGTGGCGTCTGGGCGCATTCGCGACAGGATGCATTTGGTAATCGCGCCGCTTCCCGGTCCAAACTCCACTGCCAGCTTGATTCGGGAGAAGTCCACCATGTCCAGCATGGTGGCCTGGGTGAACTGCGAGGTGGCCACCACGGCCCCCGTCGTCTTCCAGTCTGAAAGAAATTGCTTGATAACGTTCACGGGTGATTGGGGCTTCTGGCAGGCAGCCCCAACTCCTCTCTCTCGAGGGGGCGAG
>VGFD01000763.1 GCA_016868975.1 Armatimonadota bacterium
GGTCTCGATGAGCATGAAGGCCGCGCCGAGGAAAAAGAAGTGCGGGCGGATGTGACGCGGCCGCACCCCTCCGAGGCCGAACAGCATGATCACCGACACGCCGGCGATGACCCCCACGCTCAGCCAGGTTTCTTCGGGAATGGCGTGCTGGCGAAGGTAGATAAAGGGCCAGTCGTCGGTCGGGATGAGTGCGGGCGCCCCGCGCACCTCCCTGGTGGCAACCAGGGGAACGAGTTCGTCCTTGCCATCGCGCTCCCACGCGCTCACCTTGATCTGCATCTGGCCGCCGTCCAACAGCGCGCGGATTTTCTTCACGTCGCCCGCGAAAAACGCCACGAACGCGGTGTCGGTGGTGTCCTCGTCATAGACCGCGCGAGGCGGGAAGGACATCATCACCACGTTCTCCTCGCCGAACACCTTCTGCATCACGCGGTAAATGCGCGCCACCAGCCAGCCGTGTCCGTAATAATTGTACATCGCGAAAATGCCGTCCGGCGCGAGATGGTTTTTCACGTCGCGGATGGCATCCTCGGTAAACAGGTAATTCTCCAGGCGGACGGTGCCAAATTGCGACAGAATCGACATCGAGTCGACCAGTGCGTACACGATGAAGTCATACTTGTCCGTGCTGCGCCGCAGGAAGCCGCGCCCGTCGTCCACCCACGCCTTGACGCGCGGATCGGCGTAGGGGCGTTCCGGGTGCCGCTCGCGCCCAATTTTCAAGATTGCCGGATCGATTTCCACGGCGTCCACGTGGGAAGCGCCGGCCGCCAGGATGTGGCTGACGTCGTTGCCGGTGCCGGCCCCGATGACCAGAAAGCGCCCCGGCTCGCTGCGCCCACGTCCCATGCGGTTGAAGAGATAGGGAAAATCGTAGAAGTGACCGCCCGGGCTGTTGAGCGGCAGCAACACCTGGAAGCTGATGCGATTCACAAATAGACCGAGAATGCGATTGCCCTGCACGGTGCGCTCGGCAAGCGTGATGCGATTGTAGGGCGACCAGATGGCGTCGGATTCCAGGCGCGCGATCAGCACCACGGCCGCGATCAGGCTGACCGCGGAGATCATCAGCGGGATGCGCGAATTGCGCAGCAGCCACAACACGCAGCATCCGCCCACCACGAACCACCAGGCGGGCGCCAGGGAGAAGGCCGAAAATCCCATGAACACGAGAATTCCCAGGATGCTGCCGCCCACGTTCCAGGAATAGGCTTCCAGGGGAGCAAGCCGCCCGAAGAGATTTCCGATGGCCTGTCCGGGCCCTACGAAAAGCACCGCGACAAAAACGAAAATGACCGAGAGAATGACCCATAGCGGCGCGAACAACGTGCTGCGCGACGCCACCACTTGCGATGAGCCCAGTCCCACCGAGTTGAGCACGATTCCGAGATCCAGCGAGCTCATCGCGAGGCAGCCGATGAGCAACAGGGGCAGCGTCAGGCCAAGCAGCGATCGACTGCGCGCGCGCAGCATCCCCAGGCCCATTCCCAGAAAACATGCCAGGAGCGTGAAGTTCGCGGTGCACTGCAGCAGGCGGAGATTCGAGGCCAGCCAGCGGATACAGGCTTGCTCGAGAAACAGCAGGCTGAAGCTGATGATGAGAAGGTCGGTCGCGGCCGTGCGCCGGTCGTCCCCCTCCGGCGCGACCTGCGCGGGCGGCCTTGGGGCTTGCTCAGGAAGGGTCACGATGCGCCGTTCCACGGCATCCGACGGAGGTCCTTGCGACCAATGTCTCCCTCAGCGATGCCCACTGACCGATTCCAACCTGCGACGCGCGCGCCGCAGCAGGTCCGCGATCTCCTCCATCTGGGCCTGGCGGCGGCGCCACTCCGCGCGCTCCATCCACGCCCGGGCTCGGGGATGGCGGGCCAGCGCCTCGCGCGCCTTACGCTCCGCCGCGATGACGCGCTCGGCTTCCTCCTCGGTGAGATCCACCGAGCAGCGGGTGCGCAGCCAGCGGCGCAGCAACTCGGCGCGCGTCAGCACGAGGGAACGGCGGCCGGGCGGCTTCCCGAAATCGTAGTGGACGCCGTCCGGGCCGCGCACCTTGATGTCCACGTGATCGTGGACGACGGTGCCCACGGTGTCGCCGGCGGTAACGCTGTCCCCAACGGACACGCGGGGACGCAAGTGTCCGTAGGTGGCCTCGTAGCCGTTCGGGGACAGTACCGTGACGCCGTACTCGGGGCCGTGCCACTGCAGGATGCGGGTGACGCGCCCGCGCCATCCCGCAACGGCCGGCGAGCCGGCCGGCATGGCCACGTCGTATCCCAGGTGGAGGCCGGCCTTCGCGCGGTACTTTGACGGGTTCCGCCAGTCGTCGAATCCGCTGGTGACGACGGCGCCGGGGACTTTTCGCG
>VGFD01000764.1 GCA_016868975.1 Armatimonadota bacterium
TTGAAAAATGGCCGGGAAAGAGAAATTGTTCCTTCTTGAAATATTCGTGCAGCGGCTGGCCGCGCCGCAGGTGATCTCCGGCCTGGGTGAGCGCCTTATGGTACGCCTTGTTCCCGCTCACCACGCCGGACAGGTCGAGCGCAACCAGCAGGTTGATGCCGCCGCCGATGAGCAAGGCCAGGCTGCGTGAGACTCGCGCCACGGCAACCTTGCGCAGCAAGCGCCCGACGACCGGCAGGCGTATCTTGACCGAATCCCACTGGGCGCTGCCGATGGACGAAAAGAGGTAGCACTTGAGCACGTACATCCCGGCCGCGCCGACCGCCAGCAGTCCGAGGGAGGAAACCGGGTCGTTGATCACCCTCACCATCCCCACCAGCACCTTGCTGACCAGGGGCAGCTCCACGCGCAGCGAGTCGAAAATGGCCACGAAATACGGCAGGATGAAATTGAAGATGAACAGCGTGAAAAGCGCGGTAAAGCCCAGGATGAAAGTGGGGTAGACCATCGCCGCCTTCAGCTCCTTGCGGATGCCGACCTCGCGCTCGAGGTAGTGCGCGAGGCTCTCGATGACCCGGGTAATGTCGCCGTGCACTTCCCCCATGCGCATCATGCCGGTGTAGAGCGGCGGAAAAATTTGGCGGTGATGCGCCATGGCGGCGGACAGCGGCGCCCCGGCGCAGACCTTATAATACACGTCGTTGAGCGCCTTGCGCAGGCTGGATTTGTCGGACTGCTCGGCCAGCAACGGAATCGAGCGGGTGAGAGGAATTCCGGCGCGCATCAGGGCGGCAATCTGGCGGGTGAACATCAGCATTGCCTCGTCGCTGACACCGTGCACCCCGGGCAAGCGAAAAGCAATGCCGGTCGGCTCGTCATCGATCACCGACCCGCGAGGGCTAGCGCTCACTCCGCTCATCACTGTCTCCCGTTGGCCCAGCAAAGCCGGTTCAAGCTCCTACCGTTGAGGGTGAGGTTGAGGGTGAGGATTCCCCACAACCTTCTGATAAAGTTCGGGCCGCGCGCGCTGCATGGCCTGCAACGCCGCCGCGCGCATGTCCGCTGCCGCGCCCTTGAGTTTCCAGATGGAAACCACGCGCAGCGCGGGCACGTCCCCACGGGCTTGAAAGAGCGCCACCATGGCGCCCAGTCCCTGCACCCACGCATTGGACGGCGCGGTGGTGGAGGTGAACAGGTTGCGCGCGTCGTCCCGATCCTTCTCGGTGTCCGCACCCAGTACGAAGAGCGCGCGGTAGAGCGCGAGACGGCGCTCCGCGGCGGGCTCGGCCTGAAGCTGGGCGCGGACCGCCGGGGCGGCGTCCTCCCCGCCCAGCTCGGCCAGGGCGGCGGCGGCCTGCGCTCTCAGGGTGGGGATCTCCAGCGACTTGTGCACGCCAGGGCGGGCCGCCTCGAACGGCGCGCGGGTCACCAGCGCGAGGCAGCCGTCCGCCTTGAAAAGCCAGATGCGGTGGGCGTCGCCATCCTGTGGGGGATCATGCGGATCACCGTACTTGAATTTCTCGTCCGCCGCGGGGATCGGCGTGGCAAAGAACGCGACGACCGCTTGCTGCACCACCGGGTCCGCCCCGCGCGTCGCCAGTCCGCGCAGCACGGGACGCAGCCCGGCGGTCTGGGTGCGCCACGTCAGCAGGGCCTCGCACAGAAATCGCGTCGTCGCCTGGCTCTGCACCCCCGCCAGAACTCGGGCGGCGCTTTCGCGAAGGTCGCCGTCCTTCGCGTTGATTTGCTTGAGGGCGATGTTGGCCGCCCGCGGATCCTTCCACTCGGCCAGAAGGTTCAGCGCCACCGCGGGGACCGACACCACCTGGCTTTCGGTGACGATCAGGACGCTCTCGCCCGCGGCGAGGGAGGCCGCGGCGTCGAGGACTTCGCGGCGGGGCAGCGCCTTTAAGCGCTCTTCGGCGGCGAGGCGGACCTCCTTCTGGAGGTATCCCAGGTCGGCGATGAGCACCGGGGTGGGCTTCCGAGCGGCCGCCGCGCGAGCCCGGTAGGGCGTCAAGACCGCCGGGTCGTCGTCCTCATCCGCCCCCCCGGGAACGGCCAACAAGGCCAGCAACAGCAAGCAAAAGACGTACCGCATCGATGTAAAACTTCGCACGCCAGCCAGAATCTCTTGCCTGGAAAGTGTTAACGAAGGTTAAGAGACGTCGATCCGTGAATGCTCCGCGCATGAACGTCCGCCCGTGCGACGAGTGCCACAGCAATCCTGGGATGATCAACCAGGTCATGGTGGTCAACGGGATGAGCGTGCAGAAGGCGTTGTGTCCCCTGTGCGCTCAGAAGTACACCGGCATGCAGATCAACACCATGATGCAGAACATGCAGAACATGCTGGC
>VGFD01000765.1 GCA_016868975.1 Armatimonadota bacterium
ACGTGATCGGCGAGGTCATGAAGACGCGCCGCGCCGACTGCTACCTGGCCAGCAAGTCCTACCTGCGCTCGGCGAAGCGGTGCGAGCAGCAGATCCAGGAGAGCCTGGAGAACTTCAAGACCAACAAGATAGACCTCTACCAGATTCACCACGTGCAGTATGCCTACGAGCTGGAGCAGGTGCTGGGCAAGGGCGGGGCCATGGAGGCGGTACGCTCCTACCAGAAGCAGGGTCTTATCGACCACGTGGGCATCACCTCACACCACCCGGGCATCCTGGTGGACGCGCTCAAGACCAACCAGTTCGACGTGGTGCAGTTTCCTTTCAGCGTGGTCGAGCGCGATCACTATAAGGAGATCCAGCCGATCGCCGAGCAGCTCGACGTGGGCATCATCGCCATGAAGGTGCTCAGCGGCGGCAACATGCGCAACGTCTCAACCGCAATCAAGTACGTGCTGTCGCACGAAGTGGCGACCGCCGTGCTGGGATGCTCGACGGTGGAGCACGTGATCACGGATATCGAGGCCGCCGAGTCGTTTACCCAATTGTCCGAGGCGGAGAAGGAGACGCTGGCTCAGGAGGCCGACCGCCTGCCGGAGAACTTCTGTCGACGATGCCGCTACTGCGAGCCGGTGTGTCCGGCCGAGATCCCCATATCCGACATCTTTCGCGTGGAGAACTACCTGATTCTCAACGCGACCTACGCGCGCAACGAGTACCGCGCGTTCAAGGCCAACTCGACGCACTGCATCGAGTGCGGCGAGTGCGAGAACATCTGCCCCTACGACCTGCCGGTCGTCGACGACCTGCGCCGCGCCCACTCCCGCTTGAATCGCGGCAAACTGGAGGACATGGCGGTCAACGCCCTGCGCAAGGTGCGCCTCTACGACGTGGCGCGCAAGCTGTATTTCGACCTGGGCGGCAGTTTGCCGGAACGGTGAGAGATTTGTCTCGAGCTCGCAACCCAATCCCAGGAGAAACAATCGCCGCCCCGCACGGCCACCATGGCGATCGTCTCGATGTACGACATCGAGAACAACGCCACGCGGATTCTGGCGGCCGGCGCCCGCCGGGCCGGGCACCGGGTTATCGAGATCTTTTTCAAGGATTGGATCAACAACG
Organism: Armatimonadota bacterium; assembly: GCA_016868975.1. Classification (GTDB taxonomy): domain Bacteria; phylum Vulcanimicrobiota; class Xenobia; order RGZZ01; family RGZZ01; genus VGFD01. Next base: position 1,123 of record VGFD01000765.1, read on the forward strand.
GCCTCCTCCCCCCCACCCAGAAGGAGCTCGATCACCTCGTCTGGCTGCTGCGGCAGCACAACGTGGACCTCGCGGCGATCTCCATCCGCGCGTCAGCGTATCACAAGGTCGTCACCCGTCTCACTGAAGAAATTCGCTCCCGGGTCAATATTCCGGTGATCTGGGGCGGCACGCACGTAATTCTCTCGCCGGAAGCCTGCATTCAGATCGCCGACATGATCTGCGTCGGGGAAGGCGACCTCACGGTGATTGACGTCCTGGACGGAATCGCCAGGGGCGAGGACCTCTCCACGCTCAACAACGTCTGGCTGCGGCGGGGCGATACCGTCGTCCGCAACGCGGTGCAGAACCTGGTCGGCTCCCTTGACGAGCTGCCTTTCCGAGACTACACGAGCCCCGACAAGTACTGGATACACGGTGACCGGGTCATCCAGGGAGATCCGATGGTCAACGACCCGGTCTTCCAGGTGATGTGCTCGCGCGGCTGCGTGTTCGTGTGCTCCTACTGCTACAACAGCCAGCTTGCCAGGGACGTGTTCCGCGGCAAGGGCAAGTACTATCGCTTCCGCTCGGTTTCCAACGTCATCGAGGAGATCAATCGCAACCGCTCCGTCTTCAAGAACATGCGGCGCGTCAAGTTTGACGACGAGGTTTTCGTGTTTGAGAAGAAATGGCTGGAGGAATTCATCGAGCGCTATCCCCGCGAGGTGGGCCTGCCCTTCGAGGCCTTTATCGAGCCCAAGCTGGTCGAGCCGGAGATTTTCCGACGCCTTAAGGAGGCCGGACTCTCGGTGATCTACATGGGCGTGCAGAACACCCATCGCGTCAATGAGGAAATTTTCGACCGCCACGTGCCGGAGCAGCGGATCCGCAACGCGGTGCAGCTCTTCCACGAGATCAAGCTGGATTACCGCATCCAGGTGATCGTTGACGATCCGTTGTCCCAGGACGAAGATCGCGCGCACCTGTTCAATTTTCTCCTCGAATTCCCGCGGCCGTTCGAGCTCTACCTGTTCAGCATGGTGGTTTTTCCCAACACCGAGCTGGCCCGCAAGCTGCTCGCCGCCAATATCATCACCGAGAAAGACATCGAGGGTGAGAACACCAAGACGTTCCAGCAGATGCGGGTCAGCCTTAACTGGCCGCGCCCGCCGGACGAGCGTTTCTGGTGCTGCATGATGGTGCTGCTTACCAAGAACTTCTTGCCCAAGGGCTTGCTGCGCTGGCTGTC
>VGFD01000766.1 GCA_016868975.1 Armatimonadota bacterium
ATAGATCAATTGCTTCCTCCGCGCGCGACCTCAGTCGTTACTAGTTTTGAGGCGCCCTTGCGGGCGCCTCTTTCATTTGCTGGAGGGCGACAACGGCAAGGACCAGCAGCAGCATGAAGCTGGGAAAATAATAGCGGAAGTGGTTTCCGGTTGCCGCAATCAGAAATCCCCCATAATAGAAAACCGCGGCCGCCAGCAAGGGACCGGCATGCCGCGGGAAGACGCCGCGGCGACCGCACGCCGCCAGGAGCACCATGACGAGTCCCAGATCGAGAGCGGGACGCAGCGCCCAGGCGAGGGATTCGTCAAGGTCGTTTATAATCGCAAGCACAATGAAGCGCGCCGAGTCCGGCGGGTGTTCAAACGAGATCCCGTAAGGCCGCGCGAAACTCGGCGTCGTGTGAATCTCCCGTTGCACCTCGATGGGACTCTCCGCAACGCCCAGCAGCGTAAGCGCGACGCGTGCTTTCTGCCGCAGCCACGCCGTCGGATGCGCGCGCACCAACCGCCAGAAACGACGCCGTATCTCCGGCCCGTTCGCGACGACCACCCAGGTCTTGAACACGCTGTCCCAGATCAGCGTGTCGCACGTCGTCCAGCGGTGCTTCTGGACGGCAAGCGCGGTGGAGCCGCCCAGAAAATCCAGGTTGTGCTCGGCAAGCACGGCAGGATCGTTGAGCACGCGCAACGTGCCGACGTACTCCCAGGTAAATACCACGGGAGTGATGTCCACTTTCTCAAAGCCGAACAGCGACGGCGTCGCAGCGACCAACAGGAGCGCGGCAAGCAGGCTTCCTCCCAGCACGCAGGCACGCGCGCGCTCCGTTCTGAAGATGCGTACCAGCAGGTAGAGTATCACGGGCAAGACCGTCAGGCTGTTGTGCCGAAATCCGAACAGCACCCAGGTGGCCAGGAAGAATCCCAGGACGTGCATCGCCTGCCGGCTCCGTCGCGCGGGCCAGGGGGCAATCAGCAAAGCCAGCGCGGCATTGAGGCCGCTTGCCGTCCACGTGTCGGAGCTGACAAATACCGATGAGGTCCATACGATGGGCAGTAGCACGACCAGTCCGTAGCCGATGAAAGCGCGGCGATCGGAGCCCAGGAGCGCGCGAACCAGCATGGCGAGCGTTGCGAAAAACACCAGCGCCTGGAGCGCGGTGAACGCGCCCACTGACGCCGTGACGCGGTACACCGCGGCCATCAGCAGCGACATGGCGGGCGGGAAGGAAGCGTCGAGCTTCCAGACGCCCGGCGGGATTTTCTCCAGGAACAAGAGCGCCGACATCCAGCGCGCGCTGCTGTCGTTAAACAATATCCCCGGCCAGAAGAGCGCAGTGAGAAGAAAGGCGGGCGCCACGATGGTGGCGACCCAGACAAGGCTTCGCATGTAAGGTCGGGCTTGGCGGTCTGAAGAGGCTTGTCCTCTGGGAAGGAACGCCCCCCCAAGCCTGTTCGAACCGGGTGGGGATGTTCTCCACCGCCCCCGGGCACCACCCGCCATCGGCGCCACCGCTCCTGCCCGGCCTGCTCACCGTGATCATTCCTGCCTTCAACGAGCGGCCCACCTTGCTGGAGGCGTTGGATGAAGTGCGCGCCGTGCCCGTGCACAAGGAGATCGTCATCATCGACGACGCCTCCACTGACGGCACCCGGGAGTTGCTGCGAACCTGCGTGGAAGGACGCTATCCCGAGGTCACCGTGCTCTACCTTCCGCGCAACAGCGGGAAGGGCATGGCCATCCGCGCCGCCCTGCTCCACGTCCGCGGCGAGTACGTCATCATCCAGGACGCCGACCTGGAGTGCGTGCCCCAGGAATATCCCGCCCTGCTTCGTCCGCTCGTCGAGGAGGGCGCCACCGTGGTCTATGGCTCGCGGTTCCTGCGGGAACGTCCGCGGATTCCGCTCCCCAACCTGCTCATCAACTGGTTGCTCGCGCGCATGGTGCGGCACCTGTACGGCTTTCCGCTGAGCGACGAGGCAACCGCCTACAAGCTTTTCCGCACCCAGGTGCTGCGCAGCGTGCCGCTGACCTGCCAGCGCTTCGAGTTCTGTCCGGAGGTCACCGCAAAATTATTGCGACGCGGACATCGCATCGTAGAGGTGCCTATTTCGTACCGGCCGCGCACAAAGTCCCAGGGTAAAAAAGTGCGCGCATGGGCTGGCGTCGTGGCCGTCTGGACGCTGCTCAAGTTCAGGTTGTGGCGCGGCTGAGCGGCTCCACGGAGGGCTGCACCTCGAGGCGCTGCGACTAAGGTAACCGCGCAGTGTGCGGTAATATTACCCGCCGCTGCATGGATAACCGCGCAGTGCTTGGTTACTCCGCGCGCGTGAGGCACGCCACCGC
>VGFD01000767.1 GCA_016868975.1 Armatimonadota bacterium
TTCCCTCGTGCATGGAGGCGTCTGCGCGCGGGACGTGGCGCAGCAGGGAGAGCATCATGGCCACCGTGTGCTCGGCGGCGGAAACCGTATTTCCCTCCGGCGAGTTGACGACGATAATCCCCTTCTGGGTGGCGGCTTTCACGTCGATATTGTCGACGCCCACGCCGGCCCGCCCGATCACGCGCAGTTTTTTCGCGTTGGCGAGCAATTGGGCGGTGACCCTGGTGCCGCTGCGCACGATGAGCGCGTCGGCCTCGCGCAGCGCCTCGACAAGCTCCTCGCTGGGGAATGCGTCGCGCGCGGTGATTTCGGCGATGGGCTGCAAAACGTCGAGGGCGTCGGCCGGAATGGGGTCCGACACGATCACGTGAAAGGTCTTCCGGGCGGTAGCGGTGGTCATGGGCGTCTCCTCGCTTGGCATGGACAGCGAGGGTTGATTGTGCCGCCCGCGATTTCCTCCTACTGGGTCAACCGTATGCTGGTAAGCAACTGCTCGACTTCCACGCGCGCGCGCCCCTCGAGGCGACTGGGGGAGGCGACCAGGAAGACTTTCACCTCGTCCCCCTGGGGGACCAGAAATACGTGCGATGACGCGCGGAAGCGGGCTTCGGACCACTCGTAGCAGACCTCGCGGATCTTGGGGCCGTCGGCCTCGAGGTCTTTCTGGCCGGTGAGGTTGACCGGGCCGTACTGGGTGACGAGTTGCCCGGCGAGCGAGACGAGATATCCCTCCAGGCCCAGGCCGGCCGGGCCCTGCGAGCGGAAAAGCAGCAGCCGCGCCTGCGGGGATTCGACCTTCACCATGGTGGTCCGCGCGTCGGTTTCCACCCGCCACGTCGCGTTGGGAAGGCAGAGCGAAAGTCCGATTTCCGGGATTGCGACGCGCCGCTCCACCGCCTCTGTCCGCGGCATGCTCACCGCCGAGGCGGCGAGCGCGCTGTGTCCCGCGCTCACGGCAAGCATCCCCACCACGGCGGCGGTGATGAGGACCGCGACCGGGGCCAGCGCCGTGGCGAGCCGGAGCGGCTCCGCGGCACGCTCGCCGCGGGCCAGGTGATATGCGTGCAAGGCGGTAATGACTTCAATGACCGGCACCATTGCGGTGAGCCCCGGCATCCCGAGGTGGTTTGCCAGGCGCGGCAGCCCGCCAAGGGCGATCAGCATCGGCGCGCCGATCCAGGGGCGATCCAGGTAGAAATAGCCGAGGCCGCGGGTGGTCAGGTTGAGCAGCGCGGCCAGTCGGGGATTGTACCGAACCCAGGCCGGCTCGGAGGCCGACTGGTAGGCATCCACCATGGCAAACAGCCACACGGAGAGCCCGATCCAGGTAGCCTCGAAGAAGATCTGCGGGGCATCGCCAATCTGCCCGCGCGCGGCGGCAGTCGCGAACCACAGGGCGGCGGCGAAGGTCACGAAAAGGCTGGCCGCGCGCCAGCGCAAGCCCAGCAGCCAGTGTCCGCCGCCGGGCAGCAGGAAGGAGCACAACATCGCGCGGATGGGCACGGACAAGGAGGCGCTGCGCCTTTCCTGGACGAAAGGCCCGCGGCCAGGGGCGGGCGATTCGCGCCGTTGCGGACTTCCTCACGAGTATATCAAGAGCCGGCGAGGTCTTTCAACATGCCCGCCCCCGATGCGAGCATCCTTCATGAGGGGAAGATATGAGCGAAATGGCGTCCTTCCCACCCGAGACAGCCGCCGAGCACGCCGCGGTGCGCGGCGCGGTGGGGCTTCTCGACGTCTCGCAGGCAGGCGTGGTGCGCATGACCGGCGGCGACGCGGCCAGCGTGCTCAACGGGGTGCTGACCAACGACACCCGCCTGGCGCAAGGCGCGGGCTGTCTGGCCTGCCTGCTCAACGACGTGGGCCGCGTCCGGGCAGCGATCCACCTCTATCGCACCGACGACGCGCTGCTGCTGGAAGTGGGCGGGGCAGAGGCCGAGACGCTGCGCGAGGCCATCGACTACTACATTTTCACCGAGGACGCGGTCGTCGAGGACGTCAGCGCGCGGTTCGCCATCCTTTCGGTGCAGGGGCCGCTGGCGACCCAGACCGTCGAGGAGGTGATCGGCGAGCCGCCCGGCGACCTCCTCGAGCTGCACCACCGCGCGGTGACCCTTCCCGGCCGGATTTCCGCCCGGCTCATCGGGCACAGCCGCACCGGCGAGCCCGGCTGGGACGTGTGGGTGCCCCGCGAGGCCCACGACATTGCCTGGGAGGCGCTGCTGGCGGCCGTGACCCGGCGGGGCGGACTCCCCGTGGGCCCCCAGGCGCTGGAGATCCTGCGCGTGGAGGCGGGCATCCCGGCGCTGGGCGTGGACATGGGCGAGGACGTCAACCCGCTCG
>VGFD01000768.1 GCA_016868975.1 Armatimonadota bacterium
TGGGACTCCCGCCGCCCGCGCCCATGGGGTTTTGTCCCATGGGGTTGACGCCACCGCCGCCTCCCTGCTGTCCGAACGCACCGGCCGGGTTCGGGCCGCTGCCCACGGCCTGCGGCGCGCCCATGCCCTGCGGACCGCCAGCGCCCTGCGGACCGCCAGCGCCCTGCGGACCGCCAGCGCCCTGAAGCCCACCCTGGCCCTGTCCCTGGCCGTTGCGCTCGGCCTGTACGGCCGCGACGTCCTGCAAGAGCACGGTGTTGGGATCCTGCTGGCCCTGGCCCTGCCCCGGCTGCTGCGGGCCACCGGCCCCCTGGGGACCGCCTCCGCCGCCCTGGGGACCGCCTCCGCCGCCCTTGGAGCCGCCGCCCGGCTTTTCGCCCTGGCCGTTCTGCTGGTTCTTGTCCCCCAGCTGCTTCTTGAGCTCGTCAAGCTGGCGCTTGAGCTCCTCGATGTCCTGGTCGCGCTGGTCTTTGGGAGACTGGGCCTCGTTCGCGCCGTCCTTCTTGTCCTCAATCTCCTTCGCCTTGTCGTCCACTTCCTGAGCAGGGTCCGCGCCGTTGTCGCCGGTGGCGCCGTTGCGGGCGGCCTCCTCGGCGGCCCCGGCCTCGCCGGCCTGGTCCTCGTCACCCGCCGCCCGGTCCTCGGAAGTGCCGGCACCCTCGGCACCCTCGGCGCCCTCCTCGGGGGCAGCGGATTGCGGCTGCTCCCCACCGGCGTCCGACTCGGTCGCCGCTTCGTCCGAAATGCTCGAAGTGTCCGTGGTGTCGGTTTCCGCCGGCGCTTCCGCCTCCGGAGCCGCTTCAACCGCGGACGGCGCGGAACCCGCGCCGGCGTCCGACACGCCGCCCACGTCTGCGCCGCCACCTGAACCTACTTCACCCACAGCCTCGATCTCGTCAGCCATTTCTTCCTCCGTCGCTTGTCCCGCCGGCGGCATCCGAGCTGGACGCGCAGCGGGCAGTGGTCTGATTTCGGTCGGATCTCAACGCCACCGCGTCTCGCAGTATCCATGTCGTCCTTCCAGAATTAATTGTATTACACACGACCAGCCCGCCGACTGAAATTTTGTAAATGTATCCAGTAATATGTTGCCAATCTGTAAACAGCATCGCCTAAATATTTAACAGTTCTATTTTAGTAAAAATAAAGCAGCCGCCGATGCTTTACACATCGACGGCCGCAGCGGTATTGAAACAATGGAGTTGATCGATATATTCAGTTTTGCCTTAAGAGAGGGGGAGTTATTGACTTGTCTGACAGTCAAATCATATTATAGTCGAGCCAAGATCGCCAGGGAAAATCGATAAACTGCAACTCGGGGAAGCTGACCTGCAAAATACCCCTCCCAACTGCGTCAGGCGCGATTGGGGGAACTCCGGGCCGGCGGCCGCGCCGCTTCTGATCGACCGTAAAGAGCAAGGCGCTCCGGAGCCGCGGCTCCGGAGCGCCTTTTCTCTTGCCAGCCCGCCGCTGGGGGTCAGGAGGCATCCTCCAGCAGGTCGGCCAGCCCGACCGGGTGGCTGCGCGGGACGACGCGGCCCGCCACGCGGGCTCCCCGCCGGGCGCCCGCCACCGCGCCGGCAATCGTGCCGCGACCGCTCTCCACCACGCCGTCAAGGGCGGCCGGCGCGGCCTGGCCCAGGCCGGCGCCAAGGATCCCGCCGGCAAGGGGAGCGGCGATCCAGCCGGCCGGTCCCATGCCCAGCCCCATCCGAAGGCCCACGCATGCGCCGACCGACGCCCCGGTGACGCGTGCCGCCCGCACGACGCGCTCGTCCGGCTGGCGCGTGGCGCCAAGCGAGGCGCCCAGCCACAGGCCGGCCACCGCGCCGCCCACTCCGCCCAGCAGAGCACCCACTGTGACGACGATGGCGCGGGTCACCGCCCGCGGGGCGCCGCCCCCGGGAGCCGCCGGAGGCGCCCCCGAGGCGCGGACCGAATCCCCCTCCGGGGGACTCTCGGGTGAGGCAGTGCTTTCCGCAAGAGCGGTCGCGGGGCGCGCGGAGGAAGCCGGCACCCAGGTTAAGTTCACTCGGTCCGTGCTGATCATGGCGTGCCTCCCGTCATCGCGCCACGGCCGGAGCCGTGAGGGCGTCGGCGGCCTGAAAGCCGAAGGTGACACCCTCGGCGAGGCCGCGGGCGCCCTCGCGAACGGCTACCCAGGCCGAGGCGGCGCCGCCGGCCCCGCCAATAAACCCCAGGGGCAGCGCCGGGAGACTGGCCGAAGCCGCCATCCCGAAGGCAGCGCCGGTCGCCAGTATGATGCCCTTGGCGCCACTGGCCACGGTGTCGCTGTTCGACGCGGTGACGCCGACCGCGCGGGCGACGCCGCGCACCCCGTCC
>VGFD01000769.1 GCA_016868975.1 Armatimonadota bacterium
GCGGCGCGTCTTCATGACCTCGCCGATCACGTTCTCGGAATCAAAGTAGCCGCGCGCCGTCTCGATGAAGTTCACGCCGCGGTCGAGGGCCGTGTGGATGATGCGAGTGGCGTCCTCCAGCGTGCGATGGTGCTTGGAGATGACGCCCATGCCGCCCAGGCTGACGGTAGACACTTTCAGCTCCGTTCTGCCAAGACGCCGGTACTCCAAAGGGTCACCTCCAAGAAACTGCGACGACTCGCGACGCGGGCCACCCGAGCCCGAGTTGCCTTCAAGATGTGGGAAAAGGTGTCCGCGTGAGAATTCTTACCATTCGGAGGCGATCTTCATCAAGGCCGGAAGGGCCTTCGCCGCGCAGATGGAGAACCTACTCTTTCAGGTGTTCAAGAGCATTCGAGCGCGCCTCTTTCTCGGCTTCCTGGTGATCATCGTGGCCACCCTTGCCCTCGCGGCCTTGGCGCTCACCTGGGGAGCGCCTCCCGAAGAGGCCGCCGTCATTTCGCACCGCCTGAAGGCCGCCGCCATTCCCGTTGCCGCCTCCCTCGCCTTGCTGGCCCTGGGGCTCTCCGTGGTGCTCACCCGCGCCATCCTCTGGCAGGTTTCGGTGGTACGGAGTGCGGCCGGCCAGATGGCGGCCGGCGACCTGCAGAAGCGCGTCCCCCAGATGGGGGGAGATGAGCTTGGCCAGCTCGGCGACACCATCAACACGCTGGCCGACGAGATACAGCGCAATCTCGACGGGATCATCGGCGAAAAGAACAAGCTGGACGCCATCCTGTCCTCGATGGTGGACGGCGTGGTCACGGTCGCGGCGGACGGCAACATCACTTTCTACAACCAGATTGCCGGGCGCATCTTAAACGACGCGCGTCCCAATAAGCCCTCACCCAAGACCCAGGGGAAGTCGCCTTCGGCGCCCCCTGAACCCCCCACTGCTGGTGACGAGCCGCCGCCCCTGCTGGGACGCAAGCTTGCCGACGTCCTCTACCCGGCCCCCATGCAGGAGCTGCTCGAAACCTGCATGACGAGCGGCACGCTCAGCCGCGAAATGTCCCTGGAGGACCGCGCGTTCGTGGTGTTCGCCGTGCCGCTGGGCGAGACGGGCCACGCCGCTGAGGCGCTCTTCCTGCTGAGAGACGTTACCAGCCTGCGCCAGCTGGAGACGGCCCGCTCCCAGTTCCTGGGGAACGTTTCGCACGAGCTGAAGACGCCGCTCACCATCATCAAGGGATTCGTCATCACGCTGCTCAAGAGCCCGGGGATCATCGACGAGTGGAAGCGGTACCTGGACTTCATCGACCGCGAAACCGACCGCCTGTCCCGCCTGGTGGACGACCTGCTCAACCTGGCCCGGCTGCGCAGCAAGCGCACCCAGATGAACTTCACCTTCTGCGAGCCGGGGGAGCTGCTCCGCGAAACCTACCGCCAGTTGCAAGCGCAGGCCGCAAAGTATGACTCGACGCTGGTCCTCGATTGCCCGGCAAACCTTCCGGTGCTGCTGGCCGACCCGGACCGCTTCAAAGAGATCATCATCAATCTGGTCGACAACGCCTTCAAGTACACACCGCCCAAGGGGCGCGTCGAGCTGAGCGCCGTGTCCACCGCGGAGTACCTGCACGTGCGGGTCAGCGACCACGGTCCCGGAATTGGGCAGGAAGAAATCCCCTTCTTGTTCGAGCGGTTCTTCCGCGGCACCGACAAGGCCGGCCGCAAGTCCGGAGGCACCGGCATCGGGCTGGCCATCGTCAAGGAGATCGTGGACGCCCACCGCGGGCGCATCAGCGTCAACAGCGCGTCCGGCGAGGGAACCACCTTCGACGTGGCGCTTCCTTTGCGACAGAAAGGGCGGCGCGCCGAAGAGAGCACCGCTTCCGGTCATCCCCCGCTGACCATGCCCTCTCCACCCATATAATTAATCCCATCTAAAAACAGACAGGAGTGTCCTGCGTACAAGACACTCCCACTGAAAAATTTCGGGTCTATTTTTTCCGAAGTCTCCGGCCTGAGAGCCCCCGCCTCAAGCAGTCATTCCGACCAGGCGTGCCGCGGGTACCGGAGCTTCAGCCTTCTATCGAAGGAACCTACTTTACGGCGTCCTTGAGCTCCTTGCCAGGACGGAAAGCGGGAACCTTGCGGGCCTTGATCTCGATCTTGCTGCCCGTACGCGGGTTGCGGCCGGTGCGGCCAGCGCGCTGACGGACTTCGAAATTGCCGAAAGGAATCAGGCGCACGGTGGCGCCCTTCTTGAGGTTTTCCTTGATGGTGTCCATCAGAGCCTTCACTGCGTTCTGCGCGTCTTTCTTAGAAAGGCTCGCCTTCTTCGCAACGGACTCGATGA
>VGFD01000770.1 GCA_016868975.1 Armatimonadota bacterium
CGAGCCGGAACGAGTCCGCGCTGTTGTAGGCCGACTTCATCGCGCTGGTGCCCAGGGTGGCGAGCGCCGCGCCGATGGGGCCGTTGATCCCGCTGGCCAGCGTTTCCAGGCCCAGCCTGTGAACGTTGGTCAGGGTGAAATCCTGTCGGGCCGCGGCGGCGGCCTTGCGCACGGCCTGTGCAACCGCGCGTTCCGGCGCGGGCGCGGAAGCGTCCCCGGTCACGCTGCCCAGAAAGTCATCGGCGATTTTGCGGCGCGCGCCGGCGTCGTACGACTTCGCGATGCCCTGCAACGCGTGCCGGGCACCCGTGGCGATGGGGGATGGCGTGGTCGATGTCGCGGCGGCTTCCATTGTCCGGCATGGTACGCCGGACGCCTGAAAAAAGTCTTAATTCGGAGGCTGAATCAGGCCGGCCACCGCGCCGGCCGGATCCTCGATGACCGCCAGACGGCCGAAGGACCCCATGTCGTTGGGCCCCACGCGCACCTTGCCGCCCAGCGCCTCGCAGCGCGCGATGCTCTGGTCGAGGTCGGCGACCGTGACGTAGATCAGCCACTGGGCCGGCATGTCCGCGTTCACGCCCCTGGCGTGGCACACGCCGGCCACCGCGGCGCCGGTGCCGGGCGCGCGCATGGTGTAATCCTCGTAGTCGCCGACCGGGGTGTCCTCGACTTTCCAGCCCACGACTTCGGAATAGAAGTCGCGCAGTTTCCCCGCATCGGGGATTGTCAGATCCACCCAGCCGATCGTGCCCACAACGCCAGACATCAAGGGGTCCTCCCGTAACTTTGTCGTGCCGCAATACCATGCGTGGGCGCGATCTCCTGGCGACCCTGGAGTTCCAGCGGCCGCGCCGTCTTCCCGGGGCACCGTCCCGGTGCTATTTGTACTCCCATAGAATGGCATTTTCGCCGTTCGGATCGCCGAGCAGCATGAACAGCGACGCCTGGCTGGTGGCGAAGTCGATCACCTTGCCCTTGAGCGGCAGCCCGTTGGAAATGCTTCCCCAGGAGCGGCCGGTGCGTGACGCCACCACAACGTCCGCGAATTTCTTGGAGGCGCGCAGCGACACCACGCGCGGCTCCATGCCCACGCCGATCAATCCGTAGATCGGATCGCAGAATATTCGGGTGTGGCGGTTGTACGCCGACACCGTCTTGACCGGCACGTTTTCCCAGCGCGAGCCCCCATTGTCGGAAAACAACAGCCTCGGCTTCCAGCGCTCGCGGGCCACCGCCCAGGCGCGGCCGTCGCAATAGGTCACGTCGAGCAATTCCTCGTGGGCGAACGGGCCCTGCTGGGCCACTTCCTTCCACGAGCCGCCGTGATCCGGGCTGGCCCAGGCGCCCAGCAGCGCGGTGGGCCGCTCCGCGTCGAACACCAGTGCCCACACCGGCCGGCCGGGGACCCTGCTGGCCGCAAAGCGCACCTTGCCGGGCGGCACCTGCTCGACCACTTTCCAGGAACGCCCCTTGTCGTGGCTCCAGCACAGCGTGCCCTGGCCGATGCCGCCGCTGTACAGAAAGCGGGGCTCGATGGGATCCTGGTAAAGGTCGCCGCACGGTCCCTCCCACAATTTGCGGGCCTGAAATCGCTCGCCGGAAATAAAGACCTCGAACAGCCCGTCCGCGCCGCAGCAGAAATACAGGTGGTTGGGGTCCTCGAGGTCCACCCAGATCGCGAGCGGGTTGCCCAAGATCATTTCCTCGGCGGGCCGCTTCGGCGGTCCGTACGCCTCGGGATGCGGCCCCACCACGCCGGGCACGGGGGGCCCCACGGTGTCGTGCATGGTGCGCAGCGGCGGCAGCAGGGCCACCCACAGCCGCGAATCCGGATCCTGGCGGAAGAGCCCGGTCTCCGCCAGCGCGTAGGACGCACGCCCGCTCGGATGAATGGCCATCGCGCGCACCGACGACAGGGTGGGCTTGAGCACCAGCGGCTCCCAGTGCGTGCCGCGATCCGGCGAGCGCCCCAGCCCGGCCGGCGTCATGCGATAATAATGCTCCATTTTTGGCGGAGGAATTCCCTCGACGGTGCCCGGCATGGTTCCCGGAAACGGGCCGGCATTGGGCTGCACCCACCAGTTGAGACCGCCGTCGGTGGACGAAGCGCGTCCGCTCAGCCCTTCGGTGATGGACGCGGAGTCCCGCGTCTCGCCCGGGGACACCAGCAGCGTATACCAGTCCGCGGTCAATTTTCCGGTGGGCTCCATGCGGATCGATTGCAGGTGCACTTTCGTCTGGCGGCCGAACGCATCCGGGCCGACCTTGCGCAGCACCCAGGATCCCAGGTCCATCACCGCGTCAAAGGACATGCCGCCGTTGTTCGAG
>VGFD01000771.1 GCA_016868975.1 Armatimonadota bacterium
GGAATAAAAGATGTACATCGGCACCATCGGCTCCCCGTGCGTGGCGTACGAGGTGGCCGCGGCCTGGAAGGAGGCCATCGAGCCGGCCTCGGTGATGCCTTCCTCAAGCACCTGTCCGTCGCGCGCTTCGCGGTAGGAGAGGAGCATCTGCTGGTCCACCGACTCGTAGCGCTGGCCGTGGTGCGAATAAATGCCGTAGGTGCGGAACAGCGCGTCCAGCCCGAAAGTGCGGGCCTCATCGGGGATGATCGGGACGATCCGCTTGCCGATTTCCGGCATCCGCAAGAGGCTGGCCAGAATTCCCGCGAACGCTCCGGTGGTGGACACCGGCTGCTCCGTGCCCTTCAAATACCGATCGAATTCCTGGAGCGGCGGAATGGGCATCTCGAAATGGCGCACGACGCGCCGCGGCACCAGGCCGCCCAGCGCGTTGCGGCGCTCCAATAAGTACTCGATTTCCGGGCTCTTCTTGCTGGGCCGGTAGAACGGCGCGTCCGGCAGGTCCTTGTCGCTGATGGGCAGTTGCAGCAGGTCGCGGAACGCCATCAATTCCTTCAGGTTCAATTTCTTCTGCTGGTGGGCGATGTTGCGCCCCTCGGCGCCTTCACCCAGGGTCCAGCCTTTCACGGTTTTCGCCAGGATGACGGTGGGCCGTCCCTTGCTCTGCTCCGCGGTGCGATACGCCGCATACACTTTGCGGATATCGTGGCCGCCGCGCCGCAGGCGGCGCAATTGCTCGTCGGAAAGATGCTCCACCAGCTTGAGCAGCTGCGGGTCGCGGCCGAAGAAATGGCGGCGGACGTAATCCCCGCTCTCCACGGAATATTTCTGGTACTGGCCGTCCGGCGTCTCATTCATCGCCTTGACCAGCAGGCCTTCGCTGTCACGGGCCAGCAGCGGATCCCACTCGCGGCCCCAGACCACCTTGAGGACCTTCCAACCGGCGCCGCGGAAGACCGTTTCCAATTCCTGGACGATTTTCCCGTTGCCGCGCACCGGGCCGTCGAGACGCTGCAAATTGCAGTTTACCACGAAAATCAAGTTGTCGAGCTCTTCGCGCGCCGCCACCGAAAGGGCGCCGAGGGCTTCCGGCTCGTCGGTCTCGCCGTCCCCCAGAAAGCACCACACCTTGGAGTCCTCGGTGTTCTTGATGCCCCGCGCCTGCAGGTAGCGGTTGAAGCGCGCCTGGTAGATGGCGGCGATGGGGCCCAATCCCATGGACACCGTGGGGAATTCCCAGAAATCCGGCATCAGCCAGGGGTGCGGGTACGAGGACAATCCGCGGCCGCGCTCCACCTCGCGGCGGAAGTGCTCCAGGTTGTCCACGTCGAGGCGCCCTTCCAGGAAGGCGCGCGCGTAGATGCCGGGCGAGGCGTGGCCCTGGAAGAAGATCTGGTCGCCGGTCCCGCCGTCCTTGCCGCGGAAGAAGTGGTTGAAGCCCACCTCGTACAGGCTGGCGGCGGACTGGTAGGTGGACAGGTGCCCGCCCAGGCCGGGGAACCGCGTGTTGGCGCGCAGCACCATGGCCACGGCGTTCCAGCGGATCATGCGGCGAATGCGCAGCTCGATCATCTCGTCGCCGGGGTAGGGCGGCTCGTCCTGCGGCGGGATGGTGTTGACGTAGGGCGTCTGGAAGAGCACCGGCTGCGGCACGCCCTCCTTGTGCGCCTGCTCCAGCAGGCGGTTGAGCAGAAAGTGCGCCCGCTCCACGCCGTAGGTGTCAATGACCATCTTGAAGGAGTCGGCCCACTCCGCGGTCTCGGCCGGGTCGATATCCGGATGGTACGCGTCGTGGTCGGTATCCTCAAAATAGCGTCGTGCGGCGGCTTTGCTGAGCATGCGGGCGCCCTTCTCTTCCTTCGTCTAGGGGGGGTCTTCGACGCGATGCGGGGATCCCTCTCCTGCAAGGCCTCTTGACTCTACATCTGGCTGGACTGTAACGTGGGTAGGGGTGCAGCCTGGGCACCTGATGGAGTCATTGGGAGCCGCTCCTTCCGAACCCGGCCTACGGAGACGGCTAGTACGGCGCGAACAGCGTCCCCATCTCGCGGATGCTGTCCACCGTGTACTTCACGGCCCCGTCCCCCGACAGCGAGGCGAACGAGGTGAGCGCCACGGCGAGCGCCTTGTGGGCGTCGTCCTCGTACTCGCGGACCAGGCGCGGGGCCTTGGCGGTCATCCGCGTGCTCTGGTGGCGGGCCCGCTGGACCGTCCCCATCAGGTGCACCGGCCACGCGATCAGGTCGATGATGCGGTAGGTGCGGGCGCGCTCCCAGAAGGTGACGTCCCCTTGAGGACCGTCGCCGTAGGCCCCT
>VGFD01000772.1 GCA_016868975.1 Armatimonadota bacterium
GGGATCCGCGTCCTCTCGTCCCCTGGCCGCGGAGGTGGAGCGTGTCGACTAACCACGACTAGGATCCGAGCGGAGCGCACCGAACCCCTCCCCAATGGAGCCACAGCCTGGCGGACACGCGGTCATCATCTCGAGCGTGGAGTGGGAGCCTCTCTGGCAGGGACAACAGGAGATTGCCTCCCGCCTCGCCGGCATGGGGCATCGGGTGCTCTTCGTCGAAAACACCGGCATCCGTGCGCCCGGGCTGCCCGACGCCAGGCGTGTCGTGCATCGGGTGCGCCACTGGTGGGAAGGCCTTCGCTCCGGCGGGGTGCGCGAGGTCCGCCCGAACCTCTACGTCTGCGCGCCGCTGGTGATGCCCCCCTTTGGCCCGCCCTGGCGTCGCGAACTGAATCGATACCTTCTCCTTGGCACCGTGAGGCGCGTCGCGCGCCGTCTCGGCCTGCGCGATCCGGTGGTGTGGAACTTTCTCCCGACCGACACCGCGCTCGACCTCATCAATCTCCTCGCCGGGCCCACGAGCCCGGTTGTCTACTACTGCATCGCGGATTTCTCCACGCTGGCGCCCAACCGGTCTGCGCTGGCACGATTCGAGCCGGCCATCGCGCGCCGCGCGGATCTCGTATTCGCGCAGTGTGACGAGCTGGACGCGCGCTGTCGACAGTGGACCGACCGGGTGCACCAGTTTCCTTTCGGGGTGAGTCTGGAGGCTTTCAGGCATGGTGAAGTGCGTCCATTGCCCGCCGAGCTGCGCGGCCTCCCTCATCCGATCATCGGATACGTGGGCGGGCTCCACCGTTTCGTTCACTTCGAGATGCTGGCTGAAATGGCCGCGCGCAAGCGTGACTGGTCCTGGGTGATGGTGGGTCCCGTGCAGGAAGACGCCACGGCGATCCGTGGACTGCCCAACATCCACCTGCTTGGCCCGCGGCAACACGGCGCCCTCTCCGACTACGTGCAGGGATTCGACGTTTGCGTGGTCCCATATCGCGATGTGGACGCGGCGTCGGCCATCGTCCCCACCAAGATCCAGGAGTATCTGGCCATGGGGAAGCCGGTGGTCGCGGCCCGGCTGCCCTGCGTGGAGCGCTTCAACGAGCGCCACCGGGTCCTCATCACCGCGCCGGATCAGCCGGACGCCTTTCTCGCGGGAATCGAAAACGCCCTTGTGGCGGCGGACGACCCGCTCGGCCGCCGTCGAGAGGTGGCCCAACACGCGGGATGGGACGCGCGGCTTGCAGAGATGCTCGAGCTGGTGGCCCTCACGCGCAAGTGATGGGCAAGCGGGGCTTTTTAATTGAGTTAAATCGATCCGTATAATCCTCTGCCATGGCGGGGATATAGGAGGTGAAAAAAAGGAGACGAAAAATGAAAGCAGTCAAAGGGTTCGCCGCGCGGCTGATGATGGCCGTCCTGGTGGGAGCACTGCCGGTTGCATCCTGGGCGGCCGGCGATAAATCGTCCGTACGAATCAATTCCGCAACCCACACGGCCATCGGGGCACTAGGACCCGGTGACGTGCTCACCGTTCGGGCCTCGGGCACGCCGGTGTCCACGGCAACGTTCTCGGTTCCCGGCGTGGGCACCGGCCACGCGATGGCCGAGTTGAGCCCGGGCAACTACGAGGGCCGGGTCATCCTTCCCAGCGCCCTGGCTGACGGCAACGTAACCGTCGCCGTCACCTTCTCCAACGGTGGGCAGACCGCCACCCGCCAGACCGATATGCCGCTTGCGCTCGCCTCGACCCGCGCGGCGGAAACCCCCGCAGTCACCCTCACCTCGCCTGATCCGGGCGGCCGCGTCAGCAGCCAGTTCGTGGTCGAAGGGACGACCGTTCCTGGCGCCGCGGTCGAAGTGGTTGCCACCGAGCGCGCGAGCGCCCCGGTCGGCGCGGCGGTCACCGAAGTGCGGGCCGTGCAAGCTCGAGGGGTGGCGGACGCGCAAGGCCGCTTCGCAATCCCGGTCAATATGGGCAGCCTCAACGAGAGTGCATCCGTCGAGCTGAGCATCACGACCACTCGTCCGAACGGCACCGTGTCCCGCGACGTGACGACCAGCCTCACCGCCATCGGAGACTGACTGGACTCAGCCGCCGCGCATCCAGCGTAGCAGCTCCATGCGCGGCGCGCCGTGGGACGAAGGCGCGCCACCGTCGCCGGTCGCGCGGGAAGGTCCCGCCCATTGAGCAACAAGTGTAGCAAACGGCGCCACGCAATGCCAGCCACCCCGGCCAGTCCACCGCGTTCGCCGACCGATGGCGAACGCTCGCCGCGAGTTCACAATAGCGGTCACCGGAAATACGGCACTGCTTCC
>VGFD01000773.1 GCA_016868975.1 Armatimonadota bacterium
GCTGTTGGTCAGCGTCACCAGGGGCACCGGCTCCTTGATCGCCGTGGACTGGATATTGGTGATCCAGCCCCAGCGCTGTGAGCGCATGTGCGGCACGGCCCCCCGGATCATGCGCACCGTGCTGAGGAAGTTCAGGTTGAATCCGTCGGCAAAGTCGGCGTCGGAGAGATCATCGAATCCTACCGGGCGGGGGCCGCCGGCGTTCGTGACGAGGATATCCGCCTCCCCCAGCGACTCGCGGGTCCGCGAAAGCAGCTCATCGACGCCGTCCGCTGTGGATACATCCGCGCCGATGCCGACGGTCCTCGCGCCCGTCGCGGCCGCGATCTCTGCCGCCACGTGGGCCGCGTTCCGGGAATCGCGTCCGTTGACGGCCACCGCGGCGCCCTCCTTCGCGAGCAGTTCTGCGGTGGCACGGCCGATGCCCTTGGTTGAGCCGGCGACGAGCGCCACGCGCCCCTTCAGGCCGAGATCGATGGGTCAGCCGCAGAACTCCGCGACCGTATCCGCCCAGCCGCGCACCATCGGCCCCGCGGGCAGCGTCGCCAGTTCCTCGAGGACCGGTCGCATCTTCGGATAGGCCGGGGCGGCGAGCGCGGTGATTTTCTCGAAGACGATCTCCGGTGGCAGTGGCCGGTCCGGACCGCCCACCGCGCTCAGGCACTCGCGCTGCACGCAACGCCCGCTCTTAAATTCGATCGTGACGCGCGAAGGGCGGTCGTTCGGCGGCGGCAGGTTGGCCTCGTAGGGCGCCACCGACAGCCGGCTGCGAAGCCGGTCGATGGCCGGATCGGTGAGCGTGCGGACGGAGAACGCTTCAGCGCCGCCGGTGCCGGTGACCAGCGCGGCCGCAACGGCGTGGGACATCGAGAACTTCGCACCGAGCGTGCTGCCGGGACGGTCGTTCACGAGCGCGATGGCGAGCGGGTGGGTGTCGACGCGGATCGAGGAAACGTCCTCGAGTCTGCCTTCCTTAAGCACCTCCTCGCGCATCGCCACGGTGGCCTCCACCGCGGCATGCAGGTGCTGGCAGCAAGCGTAGATCTTGGTGTAGCCCTCCATGATGCTGAAGCGTTCGCCCAGCCCGTTGACGAGCGCGTCGGGATTGGCGGCGTTGCCCAGCACGCCCGCATAGACGTCGTAGAACGCCTCCGGCGCTCCGGTGATCCCGCACTCCGCCCAGTCGACCGCCATGGCGCCGGACCAGGCCCCGGAAGCGGGCCAGACGTTCCGCGACAGGATGCCCGCCGCGAGGTGGGTGCGCGGAGAGGGCCCGATCAGGGTGGCGGCCGTTCCCAGGGCCGCGAGGAGCAGCTTGCTGTCGGCATTGCGCGAGAGCGCGACGCTGGCCGCGGCCCCGACCGCGGCGAAGCGGCCGTGGGACTGCATGGTGACCGTCTTCTGGGAGAAAGTCATCGCCACTCGGGTGACGATCTCGTAGGCGAGCACGACCGCCCGCAGCATCTCGCCTGCGGGAAGGTTGCGCGCCTCCGCCTCCCCAAGCAGCGCCGGGAGCACGTAGAGTCCCGCGTGGCAGGAAGCGGGGCGAAAGCCCTCGTCCAGTTCCAGCCAGTCGGCCGCCACCGCATTGGCCACCGCGGCGGAGATCCGGTCGGTGCGCCGGCGCCCCCCGCGGAACACCGTGGCCTCTTCCCGCGAAGCACAGGCCAGCACGCGCTCGTGGAACTTCTCCACCTCGGGCTCCGCCCGGGCGCCCGTGATGGCCGCCAGGTCGTCCGCCACCACCCGCGCAGCGCGCACCAGGGTCTCACGGGGCAAGGCGGAAAGCGGCGTGGCCGCCGCCCATTCCGCGATTTTGCGCAGGTTCTGCGTGCAGGCTTCTCTGGACATCCGGAGTGCTCCTTCAGGAGGGGGCTGGAGCACGCGATTCTAGGGAGGGCGCGGAAGGTCGAAGGGACTGTTCCGCACATTGCTCGGACTGGTGCCCGGGGCCTTTACCAATAGCAGTTTGTGGGGCAACATAAGCTGCATTGTACGCCGTCAAATCAGGACCAAGGAGCGGGAGAATGGCCAACATCGCCCGGCGCCTCGGCCTTGGCGATGTTTACGACCGCGCCCCGGCGATGGCGCCCACCGAATTCGGCCTCGCCTGCCTTGATCGGCATTCGGCGCGCCCGGGGGAGTTCCCGCAAAAATGTTCTCGTTGACGGGCAAGGTGGCGCTGGTAACCGGCGCCTCGCGCGGGTTGGGGTGGGCAATGGCGCAGTCGCTCGCGACCTGCGGCGCACATGTGATCCTCAACGCGCGCGACGCAGCGGCGCTGGAGGGTCGTGTCAAAGAGCTGCACGG
>VGFD01000774.1 GCA_016868975.1 Armatimonadota bacterium
GAGCATCCCCCCACGGCCCGGGCTCCTGTGGCCGGGGGGGGCAGGGTGCGCCGCAGGGCGGCCACTCGGGTCGCTTCAAGGGGTTAATCCTCATCGAGAGCGGGCAGCCTTCGCCAAACAGCGCCCGATCACCCGCGATCGACTTACTCTCGGGACGGGAGTACCGTTGTCCATCAGGGGAAAGGTGGTCTGAAATTCCTTTACATCGCCAGGGTGAAAAATTGAACGCTGGTTGTGTCGGAGATCCTGGTGTGTATTCCCGCCAACGCGACGCACCTCCTTGAAGGACCAACCGCGCCGAACCTGACGATCCTGCAGACCAGCTGTCGTGGACAGGTGGCGCAGCGGGCGTGCGGGGTTCGCGCCGCGCGTCGCGCCGGGGTGGATTATTTGCTAAGGTATGGTGTGCGTCCCGATCACCACAATGGATCCGGTCATATGAGTCGTTGGTGGAGTGCCTTTGCCAGGCCAATGGCAGGCGGCAGACGGTCTGATTTCCCGACATGACTGCTCGAAGGTTCGTGCTGTGGGCAGGCTTTGCGGTCGGATTGACTGCCTGGTGTGCGTTCATCTCGTGGGGATCCCCAGACTATCGCGCGTTCGACTGGTATGCGTTTCATCAGCAGCTCGATGTGATCAGGCTCGCCTTCAAAGAGGGGCGCGTGCCGTATCATGCCTCCTTATTCCTCGAGGAGTTCGAGTCGGGGAAGTACTGGTGGGGTCAGCGGTATCTCGCGAACGTGTACCTGGTCACGACTCCGGATGTCGTTCTGTTGCCCCTCCTCGGCACCAAGGCCTTCCTCGTGGCCCACATGGCGGTGATGTTCGCCGCTGCCTATGGGTTCTTGGCTAGATGGGTGCGGGACCTGAACCTGACGGCGTTGTCGGCGGCGGCGTTGATAGGCCTGGTCTTCTTCAATGGTGCCCTTGCCGGCCGTATGGGGGTCGGGCATCTTCAGCTGACCGGATACTTCTTCATCCCCGCGTTCCTGTACGTAGTCTGGAAACTGGTGACCGAGCCGAGGTCGGGATGGCCACACGGTCTGAAGCGGGGCCTGGAACTCGGGTGCCTTCTGTCCTTCCTGCTGCTGCAGGGCTCGTTGCACGTCGTGCACCAGATGGTCATCGCGTGCCTTCTCTTGGCTCTCGTGTTCGCGCGAAAAGCCGTCTGGTTGGCGTCCGGGCTCGCGTCATTCGCGCTGCTGTCGACGTGGTTCATCCTGCCAAACGTGCTTTACGGGTCTTATTCCCCTTTCGCCGACGTCGAGAAGCCGGCGTACCTTCGAGCAGTCTTCTGCGGCTATGGGAGGCAGTCCGGTGGGGTGCCGGCGTTCGTGTTCGACGAGTCCGGACCTCTTGGACCGGTCATGCGCGGCGTCAATGCGGCCTATCACCTCGGATCCAGTTTCGTGGTGCCCTTCAACGCCGGCGTCGATGCCTCGTGGGAATACAGTCTCTTCGTTGGCTGGCCTGGCGCCCTGATTCTGCTGATTGGACTATGGGGCGCCTGCCTTCGCTGGTCCGAGGCCGGAGCGCCGAAGCGAGTTTGGGCGTGGGTGTCTGCCGCAGGCGTACTGTGTGTGTACGCGATCGATTGTTTCGGCGCCCGTGCCTACTCGGCGTTCCAGCAGATGGTCTTTCCTCTGCCGGCCACCGACCGACTGCCGTCTCGAATGATGCTGTATCCGTTCTTTGGCGCCGTCCTTCTCGGGGCGTGGGGCCTGGATCGCTTTGTTCGCGCCGACCGCTTCGTTCAATCGTGGCGGCGACCCGCAGCCTGGATCGCCATCGTAGCCATGCTCGTCGTTCTGCTCTGGCATTTCCATGGCTGGTTTGTGATCGAGACGCAGGGGCTCAAACCACCCGACCAGTACTCTCCGGAGTTCCTGACCAAGATCTACGACGTCGCCGGGGATGATGGGTACAAGAGGACCGTCTTCTGGAGTTATGGCGCGTCGGCGGCATTCTTCGCGGCATGGGTTGTCCTGTACGTCTCCGTTCGTCGAAGGACACGCGCGACGCCACCGCCAGTTCGCACGTTTTCTTCAGAATAGGGGAAGATCACGGGTGACGACATTTTCCTTCGGACTGGTGTGCTGGGGCGGCATCGACCCGGCGCTCTACGCCTGGAACTCCAACGAGTTCGAGGGGGAGGGGGCGCTGCGGGTGCCGGTGTGGCCGGCGCGGTTCCTGGTCGTGGCCGGGAGCTTCCTCGGGGCGATGAACTATCTGCTGATCACGGTCGAGCGGCTGCGCGCGCTGATCTCCGGGGATGCGCCGCCGCCAGCCTCCGAGCTCAGGCTCGAGG
>VGFD01000775.1 GCA_016868975.1 Armatimonadota bacterium
CGCAGCGTGAACGTCGTGGGATTAGTGAACGTGCCGCCCGGGGATCCGTTGAAGCCCACCGACTTGCCGGGCCCAATCTCCCCGTTCCACGACTCCGCACCGATGAGATAGCGCGTGCCCTCGTGAGAGAGAACCTTCCCATTCCAGATCTGATCGATACCGGGTTTAAAATCAAATTCCAGGGTCCAG
The DNA here is from genome assembly GCA_016868975.1 of Armatimonadota bacterium. Classification (GTDB taxonomy): domain Bacteria; phylum Vulcanimicrobiota; class Xenobia; order RGZZ01; family RGZZ01; genus VGFD01. Next base: position 190 of record VGFD01000775.1, read on the forward strand.
CCGGTGATTTTCTGACTGCCGAGGTTGGTGATCACGACATCGGCGCCAAATCCGCTGCCCCAATTGCTGGTGATCATGAAGGTCACTTTGTAGGTCGCCGGCAGCGCGGCCGCCGTGCGTAATATTTCATGCGCGACGATGGGCTCCGCGGAAACGGTGGTCGCGGTGGCCGCCGTTCCGCCGGAGGGTGTTGAGGAACCGGTTTCTCCGAGACCGCCGCCGCAGCCGGCCAGCAGCACAGCCATGGTAAACAGCATGGCAATCTTTCGAGGGGTGGAGTGTTTCATCATGCATCCTCTCTATCTATATCAGGAACTTCATATATCAGGAACTTCATATATCAGGAACTTCATATATCAGGAACTTCATATATCAGGAACTTCAGTCTAGCCTGGATTTCCACGTTAGGTGCGCTCATGGGAATCCAGGCTAGTGTTTATGGGAGCGGTTGGTATCGGCCCCGGGACCGCCGGAAAGTTCAATCTGTTCGGTTACGGGCCCTTATTGAGTTGTCCCCGATGGCAATAAAAAACCAGCACGAAGCGAATTGTGGCGCCATCCCTGCTCGCCGCCGCTTGCGCTGGTGATGTGTAGTTAACGCGGGGGATTGAGGAAGGTTCCCCGGCGGTCCGAAATAATTCAGGCGGGAGCCATGACCTCCCGGGCAAAGCGCGGAATATCCTCGATGGGATTGCTGCCCGGCGTCATTCCCGCGGCCAGCACCAGCTCCGTCACCCCGGCCGCCTCATACGCGCGGACGCCCGCCGCGAGGTGCTCCGGCGGCCCGACCAGGGCCGTCGACGTGGCCTCCCGGGTAAACGAGAACGGCGCCCACACACCGATGTCGTACGTCTCCGGGTCCTTGCCAGCCGCTGTCACGTAGCCGAGCACGGTCGTGATTCTCTGGGTGAGCGTCTCAAATGGGAGATAGCCGCTGGCGTACCAGCCGGTGCCGTACTTCGCCGCCCGCCGCAGGGCCGCATCGCTCTCCCCGCCGATCCAGAGCGGCGGATGCGGGCGCTGGTGGGGGCGCGGCCCGATGTGGCTGCGCGGCACCGAGTAATACGTGCCATCGTGGCCGGGGGTGTCCTCGGTCCACACCTTGAGCAGCGCCTCCAGGTAGTCGTCGAAGCGGCCGCCTTTGTCCGCGAATCCCACGCCGGAGGCAAGGTACTCATCCTCGCTCCAGCCCAGGCCGAGGCCGCAGCCGAAGCGCCCGCCGGACAGCACGTCGATGGTCGTGCCCATGCGGCCCAACAGCACCGGCGAGCGGAAGGCGAAGACCAGCACGCCGGTGCACAGGCGGACGCGCGTCGTGATGCCGGCGAGATACGAAAGTACCGAAAGCGGCTCCAGCACGTCGTGCATCACGTGCGGCAGTCGCCCGTCGGGGGTCCCCGCATAGGGCGTGCGCGGGTCCACCGCGGCCAGCAGGCGATCCAGCGTCCACAGGGACTCGAAGCCGTGGCCCTCGGCCAGCATCGCGGTGCCGGCCAGGGCGTCGGGGCCGGCGCCCGGTCCGAAGTGAGGCAGCGTGAGGCCAAAGCGCATGGGTGAGTCCTCCGATTCCAGGTGTCAGGGCCGGGATTCGGTCCAGTCCACAGTGGACCTCCCGGGAAGCACCCCATTGCGGTGAACTGCCTCGGCACAGGGGACGGCGGAGGAAACGCGGAAGCGAGCCGCATGCGTATGCTCCCAATCATCGTGATCATTGTACTGCTGGGGCGGACGGCCTGCGCAGAAGACGTCCTTCGGTGGAAGACGGCGGCCACAACGCAGGGAGTGACGATTAAAATTCCGGACGGCTTCTCCTCGAAATCGCTTTCTCGCTCGGCAAGTCGTGGTGGACTCCGCATCACGAACGGCACGAGCACGGCCGCACTGACCTATGAGATCTTCGTCGCGCCGCCCAAGAATCTCGGCCGCTGGATGGACACAACGTTTCAACTTTCCGGCTGCACGTCTGGTCGAACGAGCGCCAACGGACTTTTGAGGACGTATTCGCACCGCGTGAAGGGAAGAGCATATCGAAGCGTCGCGCTCGCGCACCTGGCAGGCCGGGCCGCCACCGCGTGGTTGATTTCGGCACCGGTGGCCGTCTTCGAATATGAGTCG
>VGFD01000776.1 GCA_016868975.1 Armatimonadota bacterium
TACTCATCCACGCGGCCGTCGCCAGCGGCCTGAGTGATCTGCTCGGGCGCGGCGTACGCCGGCGTGCCCACGAAGCTTCCGGTCTGGGTGAGGCGGGAGTATGCCTGGCCGCGCGCCAGTCCAAAATCCATCACCTTGACGGCGTGCCCGCAGACCACGTTTTCGGGCTTCAGGTCGCGATGCACCACTCCGGCTTCGTGCGCGGCCTGCACGGCATCGAAAACCGGCCCCAGCAAGGCCAGCGCCTCGGCTGGCGGCAGGCCGCCAGGCGCTATCCGGGTGGCCAGCGGCTCCCCACGCACGAGTTCCAGGACGAGGTAAAGACGGCCGTCTTCCTCGCCACTTGCCACGGCGCGCACGATGGCCGGGTGACGCAGCGTCGAGCACACTTTGAATTCGCGCTGCAGCCGGCGGCGGAACTCCTCGTCACAGGACAGTTCGGGATGAACCATCTTGAGGGCGAATTCCTGGCCGTCGCGGGTGGCGCGATAGACCGTGGCCATTCCACCGGCGCCAATCCGCTCAGCCACGCGGTAGCCGGCGACGCTTGCGCCAGGCAGCGGATCGTCGCCGGACACCGGCGCCTCGCGGACCTCTTCACGGGCGAGCGCTTGCGCGTCCTCGGCCGCGCTGCGACGCAAGCGGGTCACAGCGAAGAGTGCCGCGAGGACGATCCCCCCCACGACCGTCCCCCCCACGACCATCCCCCCCACGACCATCCCCAAGAGAGGATGCGATTCGACCCAGGCGCCGGGGGTGGCCGGGACAAGGGCCAACGGTTGCAGCACGACATCGGCGGAGAGTGGCGTCTTGAGCGACGCGGTGTCGTAGCCGGCGCGGCGAATCTGCAGCTCATACTCGCGACGGGGGAGGAGCGCGTCGGTCGGCACGGGGAGGGGATTGCCGGTGGCGCCCAGCAGCAGGTCGCGGCGCGCGTTGGTGTAAGCCGCGGGAATCCACACTTCGGCCGGCGGATGGCAGGGCACGGTAACCGTGGCCGCCAGCGAAGGCGCCACTCCCAGCAGCGCGAGCAAAAGAAGGAGCGGAAGGGCGCGCGGCAAAAGCGGCATCTTCGGAGCATTCGCAGCCGTCTCCGCTTCCCCTCCGCCTGTTTGGCCGGCGGTTCGGGGCGCGGTTATTGGCTTTCTTTAACATTCCGGATCTTGTGGAGGCGACGCCTTGGCGATACAATGGCGCCGGAGCAACTTGATCTTGTGACAAAGCGCCGCAAGGCGCGGCCTGAGGAGAAGGAACCTCGCGTGCCTGCCCAGATAGAGCTTGAGCGTCCCAGCGCGGCCCCGATGCCCTCGCCCGTCCCCACGGGCGCGGCGCGGAGCGTATCTCCCGTCGCCTCGGCCACGCCCGCGCCGTCCGGCGAGGGATTCACGTCGGCGCAATCGTTTCGCGCACTGGTCGCCGGGCTGTGGGCGCTCCCCCTTGCGGTGGTGCTCCTGCTGGTGGCGTACGGCCTCTTCCTGGCCTACTGTAAGGCCAATCCGCTGGCGGTTGCCGCGTTCTTCGGGGAAAGCTCCAGCGTCGAGACCGCCGCGCCCGTCATCATCGTGCTTTTGATCCTGGCGGTGGGAATGGTCTGCGCCAGCTACCTCGTCATCGCGCGGGATCCGCGCCGCGTGCCGCTGGTGGCCGCTTCCGCGTGCGTCTCCCTGTCTTTGACCCTGGCCGTGCCCGCAATCATGCTGCGCCCGCCGGAGCCGCCTTCGCTGGTGTCCGCCCGCCTGGAGGGGACGAAGCCGGACGCCGAAGGCCGCTTCCAGCGCGTGCGCGCGCTGTTGCAGGTGGACGTCGCCAGCGCCGGCGAGTATCGGCTGGAGCCCGCCCTCAACGGCGTGCAGGCGGATCCGCTGCTGGTGTCGCTGCGACCGGGCGTGCGGGTGGTCGAGGTCGAGTTCCTGCCAGCGCAGGCGCTGAGCGCCGTAAAGCCGCTCGATGGCATCATGCCCGACGTGACGGTCACGCTGAAAGTGCTCCAGCACGTGGAGGGCGAAGGATATCGTCCGGTGCAGGCGCTTGAGTGGCCAATCCCATACGCCCGCTTCAGCCCGGTGCTCCGGCAGCTGTCGCGCGGTTAGGGGGTGTTGACAATCACCGCACTACTGCGGACGCCACTCTGGGCCGACCTCTTGGTCCTCCGCGACTGCGCTCCTCAACGTACCCGAAAGTACGCCTGCGGTGCTCGCTTGTGCGGACCGGCGACGTCGACTCCAGCCTGACGTCCTCGCTACGAGCCGCGAATGTCAACACCCCCTAGAGCCAATGCCCACAATGCCCATGAAAGGCGGC
>VGFD01000777.1 GCA_016868975.1 Armatimonadota bacterium
GACATGCAAAGTTGTGAGTGTTCGAAGCCGCGGTGCTTTCGTGTATGTGGACGCTCAAGGTAGGGACGATGTGCAGGCCGAGCCGTTGTGCCGGCTGCGATACATGGGCAACCTTGAGACCTGGGAGTTTGCCTTCTTTACCTGGAGCCGCGAGACGTACGAGCCGTCCGTGCTGGACAACGGCTTGCCGTTCGGGACCCCCGAGGATTGCTTCAACGCCGCGGCATTCCCCATTTTCGGCGCTCGTTGACCTTCCGGCCTCGACCAGCGAGTGGTTTACCTTTTGACGTCCATTCGAAGGGATGTGCGGAGGCGTTGTACGTGTCGACGTAATCGAGGATTCTTTCCCTCAATTCGTCCTTGCTCCGGAAGCTGACGTGGCGAAGAGCCTGACGGCTCAGCAGCGAGAACCAGATCTCTACCTGGTTGAGCCACGACGCATGCGTCGGCGTGAAGACCGGAATCAGACGAGGGTGTCGCGCAAGGAAGGCCTCTGTTTCCTTGCTTCGATGGGTTGTACCGTTGTCGAGGACGAGGTAGAGTTTGCGCTTCGGGTAAAGCTGCATCAGCCACCGAATGAAGCGAATGAAGGCCGCGCTGTCATTCTTGTCGATGCACTCGGCGGCGACCTCGCCCGTTTGCACGTTGAACGCAGCGAGTAGATTCACCACTCCGTGTCGCTTGTACTCGAAGGCAATGCGCCGGTTGCGGTGGGCGCGCGGGGGCGAATCCGGATGTTTTCGTTCAAGCGCCTGGATGCTCGTCTTCTCATCGACGCAAATCACGATCCCGTCCTTGGTGGATGCAGGTACAGATTGATGATCCTGTCCTTCTTGGACTTGAAGTCCGGGTCGTTGCTTTCGAGCCATTACTTTACGCGGTGCGGTTTGATGTCGGCAGTACGAAGCCAAAGCGACACGGTTTCGCGGCTGATGGACGGGACGATCCCCGCGGACACAAGATCGTTGGCCAGCAAGTCGACCGACCATTTGGCGTATGGAGCCGGCGGCGTCAAAGCCAGTTGGGCGAAGACGTCGTGTCGCTGGCTGACCGTGAAGTGATCCGGACGGCCCGAGCGCGGTTTATCCCACAGACCCTCCAACCGCGACTCAGCAAAGCGATCTCGCCACTTCCGCACGGTCTTCAAATCGCAGAATAGTTCACGGGCTATCTCGCTGTTGTTGTTGCCAAAGGACGCCATAAGGACGATGCGCGCCCTCAAGGCTTCCCGCTGCTCAGAGGTATGGGCACGCACAACGCGCTGCAACACACGGCGTTCCCTGCCGCGCAATGTGACTCTCGTCGCCGCGTACTGCATGCACACGGCGTCGTCGTTCTCCGCCGAGGCAGAAAATCATGCCGCGCGTCCTTGAGTTTTCCTCAACATCTTGTTAACAGTTCGACTGATTCCGGGTAGGGACGAACTTACCGAACGTGGCACTAGAATGGCGTAACCAAGAGGTTTCTGTATGCAATGCACCGGACTGTAGATCCGGGGCGCTGCAAATCCTGCGCTGCCCACCAGTTGCGTGTTATCCGGATCGATTATGAGCCCATCTAAGGCCGCAGCCACCTCGCCACTACCGACGCAAAGTGGCGCAGCAAATCGAGCTCTTCGATCGGCAGCCACTGCAGCATGAGGCACTGCACGCCGGCCGCCTCGTAGGCCGCGATCTGGTGGACTACTTCCTCGCCCGCGCCGACAATTTCTCCACGCTCGCGCATCTGGTCGGCATCCGCGCGGGACGACCAGTTGCATGCCCGCCACTCCAGCGCGCGTGCAAGCATGGCCTGATCCGCGCCATAGGTCACGCCGTGCATCAACGAGCGGCGCACCGCCGACCGAGGGCGGCCGATGCCGTCGAGCAGCGCGTCCAGGCGGGCATTCAATTCCGTGAATCGTCCCGGAGAAACCACCACCCCGTTCCATTCGTCGGCGTAGCGGGCGGCGAGCGGGAGGGTGCGCTTCTCGCCGTTGCCGCCGACCAGCAGCGGCATGGAGGGTCCCGCGCCGTCCCGGCGCTCGGTCCACCAGCGGCGCGGCAGCAGGACCGCCTCCCGCACCTGATAGTAGCGGCCTTCCATGGTGACGGGCTGGTCCGAGTGCACCAGTCGGTGGACCAGCGCCATGGCCTCCTCAAAGCGATCCATGCGCGACTTAACATCCAGCAGCGGCATGCCGAACATGTGATGCTCGCGCTCTTGCCAGCCAGCGCCCAGGCCCAGCGTGAGGCGACCGCCGGAGAGGTCATCCACCTGCAGGCCCATCCGCGCGCTCAGCGCCGGATGCCGAA
>VGFD01000778.1 GCA_016868975.1 Armatimonadota bacterium
TGCTGGAGCCGAAGATGGGCCACATGCCGAACGCGGGCTGGTAGTAGTCGGAGGGGATGCGGCCCAGGTTCTCGGGCCGCAACACCGGGCGCTCGAAGCTCCGCGTGATGGTGGTTGTCATCGGCGGCAGGAAAGTGATGTTGCCAGCCTTCGGATTGGACGGCCTGTCAGGGCCGGCCACTTCGCCGGGCTGGAGCGGCGGTGGGCCACCGCCCGTCGCGGGCGGCGGTGGAGCCTCTTCGGGCGGCTGGGTGCCCGAGGGGGCAGTCGGCGCGGGCGCCGGCTGCGGCCCGGGGCCATTGAAGGTGGGCCGGAACAGGGCGGAGCCGAGTGCGTTCATCTCTCTGATGGTCCTTCTGGCAGTCTTTACACGAGTGTAGCAAGCCGCGTCCGAGCGGGGGTGGACGGGATGTAAACATGTCGGCACCGGCGGTCTTTCCGCCGGCAGGACGGCGCCCTCCGGTTGCGAACACTGCGGAACCTTATCGCGAGGAGGGCACCCATGGCGACGTACGGGGACCGGCGCAAACCCACCAAAGAGCGCGTGCAGAGCGGGGGGGACAAGGAAGTGGCGCTCGTCATCGCGTCCGCGCTGATTCGCAACGCTAACGTGACCCAGGTGGACGACGCCATCCGCATCTACAACGACGTGCTGGAGGCCACCCGGCCGCGCAAGGGCGCGTCAGAGTAGTTTCAGCCGGCGAGGGGTAGGTGGTCATCGCGCAGGCCGCCTGAATGCCGTAGTCTCCGGTGGGAGCGGCTTCGCGCGCCCTGATGCGCACAATCACAAGGGCGAGTCCGCGCTCGACGATCTGGTTGCCGACGCCCTGCGACCAGCAGCCGCGCCGACGTGGTGGCGCGCAACAGCACGGCCACGCGTGCCGACATTCTGGCCGCCGATTCGAGTGCGCGACGTCTACACGGTAATCCCCTGGCATGCGGCAAACCCACTCTGCGCCGCGCGAGGGCGAGATCATCCGCGTCGCGCTGGAAAAGCCACCCACCTGCAACATTCCGAGGCGGTCAGCGCCCTTCGGGAGGGGTGCCTCACCTTCACGTGAAAGTGGACACCACGCCGTTCCATAGGAACGAGCCTTCCTCTGGGCGAAGTGCTTTCAGGAATCCTCAAGGCGGTATTAGCCAGCATGGCAACTGATCGACCATCCAAGGGAACCTGGGCCGGACGACGCTGGAAGGGGCTCGGGCAAACCGGCAGCCAGACGGGCGCCGGCTTGCCCGAGGAAGGCGGGTCCGGGGGACAGGCGGACATGCAGCCAGCCGTCGATCCACGCACCACGCCCATTCCTTCCGGGCTTGAGATTCACGTGCTTGAGGGTGAGGACGCCGGCAAGACCATCCCCCTGGAGACGTGGGAAATAGTGCTCGGACGCCGCATGACGCCGGAAGAAAAGAAAACCGGCTGGGTGCTGTTCAACGACCCCACGGTATCGCGCATGCACGCGGTCCTGGAGTGGCGGCCGGGCCCGCGGCGTTATCGTCTCGATCATCAGTCGCGCACCAATCCCACGCTCATCAACGGGAGGCTTGTGCAGCAGGCGATTCTGTATCCCGACGATATGGTGCGGCTCGGCGATTTGAGCTTCCAGATCCGGGTGAGGCGCGCGGGGACGGCCCCCGACGAGCAGCATCCGCAGGTGCCGGATCGCGGGCTGATCTATTCCGGATTCAAACTGTCGGTCGTGAAGGGCCGCGAAGTGGGCCGCCAGTACGTACTCGAGCACAAGGTCATTCACCTGGGCGGGCCGACCGCGGGAAATGCCACCGCGGGAGCAAACTGGATCGCGCTCGACGACCCCGCGCTGCCCCGCGAACAGGCGTTTCTCGTGTGGTACGACACGGACAAGCGCTACGGGATTTTCCACGCCGGAACCTCGCCGGTGCCCACCCAGATCTCCCGGGTGCTCACCGCGCCAAAAACCGACGGCAAGGACGAGGCGCGCAACCTGCTGCACGCCGACGACGTGATAATACTCGGCGAAACCGTCCTCATGGTGATGAAACACGAACGTTTCATGGAAACCGGACGCGCGCTGCGCGGCACGCCAGCCGAGAAGGAAACGCCGCCGCCCCCGGCCGAGGAAAAGAGGCCCGCGCGCAAGAGCGCGTTCGACTTTACGACCGGACGAAAAATCCTGGAAATCATTCCCAAGGCACGCGAAGCGGAGAAAATGGAACCGGTGGTGCGCGTCAAGGGCGAATCGCGTCCGCCCGTCCCCGCCGCCACACCGGCCGCGCTGCCGGAGCGGCCTTTCGAGGCGACCTCGAACTGGT
>VGFD01000779.1 GCA_016868975.1 Armatimonadota bacterium
CCGAGTTTGCGGTTTCCGCCGAGCCGCCACGAGGAAACAAGCGCACGGACACTCCGGTCAGCGGCGCGCCATCCTGCAGGGCGGTGGCCCACGCGATCATTTTCGAGGAATCCGCGAAAGCGTCCAGGCCGATGCGCGTGGACTGCACCCAGCGCGTGACGTGTACTTGCCGCCAGGTATCTTTCGGCTGAATTTCCGGCTCGATGGTGACGACCGCCTGCCCAAGCCCGTCGTGCATCGCGGGAGACAGATCGACCACGGTCTCGGTCAATTCGTCCGTCTTTCCCTGAACCGGCACGATCTTGTCGAACACCACCTTGCCGGGCATGGGTACCTGGTTTGCGCCGGACCGATATCCGTACGAGAAGTCCTCGAAGAACCGCGTAAATCCAGGCCAGTCGGCCGGACCCACGCTGGTAATTTTCACGCGCAATCCCCTGTGATTGACGGAGAACACCGAGAGTCCCGGCTTTCCGGAAGGATCGAGCACTACCATGGCTTCGCCGGGTACGGTGAGGGACGGCTCCGCCGAGCCCACGCGGAAGGTGAGCACCACGGATTTTCCGAGCGTCTGCCCGAACTCGTCGGCAATTTCCGGCGCGAGGCTCACGGAATAATTGGTCCGTCCCGCGCTGCGGCCAGCAATCGAAAGATAGGACCCTTGCGCCTGCACACGCAAGCCCGGCAGCTCCGGCGTCACCTTCACCATCGACGGCTTGAAGACTTTGGAATCCAGCGGATTATTGAAGCGGATCGACCACGACGACAGTGGCGTGCACGCCTCGTTGTCGCACGAGTGATCCTCGACGCGCAGCGGCGAGTAGGTGCGGAAGGAAAACGTCTGGCGGTCCTTTGTCTTCAACGGCCCCTCCGCCGAGGGCGCGCCGGGTTCCACCGCCATCACGATCTGCGTGTCGGCCGCGAACGGTGCTTCCGGCCGCACGACCATCCACCGCTCCCCGTACGCGGCGGCGCCGCCCTTCGCGGAAATCGCTTCGCCCTGGGCGGTGATCAGCGACCCGATGTCGGGGTTGGCCGCCACTTCGTCTTCACTGGCCAGCCGCAATTTCGGCGCGTTGCCGCCGGCCCATGGCGTGGCTTTCAAAAATCCCAGCATCGCCTGGGCGTCTATTTTCTGATCGAACGCGAGAAAAATCAACGGCTCGCGCACCACCGGGCCGTCCACCGGAAACGTCGTCACCAGTTTTGGGGGCGGCGTGCGAAACGTCCACTTGACCGCCTCGTCGAGCTTCACACCGCTCGCGGAGGCGGTTCCACCAGGGATCTCCACCGCGTACTCGGTGGCCATCGGGAAGCGCTCTTTGGGATCGAAGAGCAGCGTCTTCGTCCCCAGCCAGCGCCACTGCCCGGGCGGGGCCGGGGTGAGGTTCACCGGCACGCCCTCGGCCGCGAGATCCGCGTGTGAGGTCACCGCCACCATGGGCTGCGAGAACGTCACGGACAGGTGCGGCGCCAGCGGGACTTCCCCCTCAGGCGCCTTGCGCAGCACCTGCAGCTCGGCCGCGCCCGGCGACGGCGCCACGGCCGGGGTGGGAGGCGGCGGGAAGGCGTCCTTGATCTTCTGGCCGGCCTGCGGGGCCGGCAGCGAGCGCTCGCGCAGCGCGAAGGGGACTTTGTCGGCGGGCTGCGTCTTGAGCGGTGGGAGGCGTTTGAGCAGCGCCTCGGTGGCCTGGGTGGAAAGAGGCGTGGCGGAGGCCACCGGCAATTGCGGCGCGTCGCCGGTCTGCGGCCTTCCCTCGCTGAGCCGGAAGATGAAGCCACTGGGCGCGGCGGACGGCGTCGTCTGCGGACCGGACACGCGCGGCTTGCCGGCCGGGCCGCCGGTGCAGCCGTAGGCCACCAGCGCAAGAAACATCACCGCGGCGATGGCTGCCGCCCGCGAAAAGAAAGTGCGCATCCTCTCTCCTCCTGTGATCCCCTCTGTGCCCGATGGCCGGACAATATTCCTCCGCCGGCGACAGAAGGCGTCGCGCCCGCGGTTCCAGAAGCCCACCGGGATGATGAAGAGACCGCTCGCCCTCGCGCTGCTGATGGCCGCCACCCCCAACACGCGGGTCAAGCAGGCGCGGCCCTTCTAGGGGAAGAATCCCCGCCGCACACCATGGAGTACTATCCGGTCCCCTACAGGCTCGACGGCAAAAGCCGTCTCCTGATTCACTTCCAGAACGACGAGGACGGCGTGATCGTCGACGGCGACAACGTCATGTCGTTCGCCGCGTCCCCCCTGCTGGAAGCCTTCGCGCGCAAGCGCAAGGTGAAGCTG
>VGFD01000780.1 GCA_016868975.1 Armatimonadota bacterium
TGAGTACCTGGAGATCCTGGGTTCGGAAAAAGTGCTGCGCGACCTGATCGTGAAGGAGCTGAAGGAGGTCCAGAAGGAGTACGGCGACCAGCGGCGCACCGAGATCGTCGACGACACCGGCGAAATCAATCTCGAGGACCTGGTCCCGGTCGAGGATGTTGCGGTGACCGTGACCCGCGGCGGATATCTCAAGCGCACCAGCGTGGACACCTACCGGCGCCAGTCGCGCGGCGGCAAGGGGCGCATCGGGATGGGAACCCGCACCGAGGATTTCCTCGAGCACCTGATCATCGCATCGACCCACAGCTACCTGCTGGTCTTCACCAACATGGGGCGCGTCTACTGGCTGAAGATCTACGAGATTCCGGACGCGGCCACCAGCGGAAGAGGGAAAAACATTTCGAGCCTGGTGAACCTGCAGCCCGATGAGACCGTCAAGGCCTTCCTGGCGGTGCCCGAGTTCGTGCCCGGCAAGCATGTGGTGATGGTGACGCGGCACGGCGTCATCAAGAAATGCGAGCTGACCGAATTCGACAATCCCATGTCGCGCGGGATTATCGCGGTGGGTCTGGATCCCGGCGACGAGCTGATCGCCGCGCGCCTGACCAGCGGCGACGAATACATCTTCCTGGGCTCGCGCAACGGCCAGGCGATCCGCTTCCCGGAGAGCAACGTGCGCGCCATGGGCCGCCCGGCGCGCGGCGTGCGGGCCATGGACCTCGAAGAGGGTGACTTCCTGGTGGGCATGGAAGTGGTGGCAGAAAGAGGCCTGATTCTCTCCATCTCCGAGCACGGCTTCGGCAAGCGCACCCCGCTCGAGGACTACCGGCTTACGGCGCGCGGCGGCAAGGGCGTCATCAACATGAAGACCAGCGAGCGCAACGGCAAGGTGGTGGCCATCCTCTCGGTGAAGGAAGACTCCGATCTGATGATCGTCACCAAGGACGGCAAGATCATCCGGCTGGAGTCGGGCGAAATCCGCCAGGCCGGCCGCTCGACGCAGGGCGTGCGGCTGGTGCGCCTGGAGGAGGGCGACCGGGTCACCGCCGCCAGCCTGGTGCCCGAGACCGGCAACGGCGGCGACGAACAGAACGGCGCCAACGGCCAGACCAAGCTGCCGCTGCAGTAGGGCCGGCGGGGGCCTGACCCGGCACTGCGGTGATAGGGCGCGTGGAAGGGCCGCTCTGGTGGCTTCTTATGAACGAAGGAAAGCAATGGGACTTGGGAAGACGATCGCGGAGCCGCCAACTTCATTTACGGGTACGAGAAAAACCTGCCTCCCATCGATCCCAAGGAAAAAAGCCATTATCTCTGTTCGAGGCGGGGAAGTGAGGCTGGGGCCGCCATGCTGCCAAAAGGCACACATTGTGGCAGGCTAACGATTGAAGCACTTCGCGTGGGATCCAGGGAAGAACACCCGCCCGCCAGCACATAGGGGGACACCTTCGCGCGCGGGGCGAACTTCACCCGGATTCCCGGCGTGACGTAAAGCGTGGCCACGTCGCGCGTCACGCTGCCTGTGAGCGAGCGGATGTCGCGCAGCGGGTTCGCCAGCAGATGGACTTCGCCGTACAGCGCGGCGCGCTCTCCGCCCGCCAGCCGGTAGCCGTAGTTGGCCTGCAGGGCCGTGCCTGCGCCCAGGTTGAGGCTCACCTGGGGCCGGGTGCGATCCCCGGCCAGCAGCCTCCCGAGCGTCAGGCCGATCTCGTGCTGCTGCGCCACCGCCATGCCGGCGAAAACGATCATCAGGGTTGCCATGCGCATAAGTTCACCTGTGCAGGCGCGGCCAGTTGCGGTCGGCCGCGGCGATTCGTTGGTTTACGTCCTCGAGCCACATCTGCTGCACCGAGCGGCTGTAATTGAGGTACAGCTTGCCGTCGATGATCCTCCATGCCTGCGGATCGATCCCGGCGGTGTAGTTGTTGCTCACGGCCCAGGCGCAGTAGCCGCCGTATTGAGGGGCAAATTTCGCGGGCCCGGCCGCGAACAGGTCGCGGTTCTGGGCGCTCGAGAACCACCAGGCTGCTCCCATCCACTGGTGGGGGAACTGCGGTGATCCCTTCGCCGCCCGGCTGTGGCTGAAGTACGCCACCGGATCGTAGCCTTTGATGGCCACGCCCCGACGGTTCTGGTTGATGGGATCGACGAGTGAGCGCGCCGCCAGGGCGGCGGCGAGCAGCGCGGAAACGAAAGCGGCCCGGCCCAAAATTCCCATGCCTGTCCATGACGCTTGCCCGGGGGAAAATTCCCTGGAATAATCACCTCCGCCAGGGGGATTAGGCTA
>VGFD01000781.1 GCA_016868975.1 Armatimonadota bacterium
CCCGCCGCCTGCGCCCTTGCGACCGGCACGGGGGGCGGCGCGCTGGGGGCCGGCGCCGGCGCCGAAGCAGCAGGCGGGGCCACGTAGACCGGCGGCGGGGTGGCCGGGGGAGGTACCTGGATGATGCGCGCCGGCATCGCGCCAACCGCGGTTGCGGAGGCCACCATGGTCTCACTCTGGGCGCCGTCGCCGGCCGCCTCGGCACTCTCCGATCCGCCGGCCGCACCCTCGGCCAGCCCGCCCTCATCGCCCGGAGCGGGCGGAGGGCAATTGTCCACCCGCACGATCTCGACGGTGATGTTGTCGTGGCCGCCCCGCGCGTTGGCGGTCGCCACCAGCTGGTCGCAAGCGGCTTGCGGTTGCTCGGCGAGGACCTTGTCGCGGATCTCGTCGGCGCTCACCAGGCCGTGCAGCCCGTCGGTACACAGGATGAGCACGTCGCCCGGAAACAGCACCAGCTGAACGACATCGACCAGCACGTCGGACTTCTCGCCCAGGCAGCGCAGCAGCACGCTGCGGTTCTGCGAGACGAGCGCCTCTTCCGGGGTCAATTCTCCCATTTCCACCTGGAGCGCCACCCAGGAGTGATCGCGCGTGATCTGCTGAATCTCGCCGTTGCGCACGAGGTACAAGCGGCTGTCGCCAACGTTGGCCACGTGGGCGCGGTTGGCCAGGATGGCGGCGCCCACGATGGTCGTGCCCATGCGGAAGTACTCCATGTTGCTCTGGGCGGCGTCGTAGATGCGGCGGTTGGCCTCCTCGACCGACTGGCGCAGGCGCTCGGACGGATTCTCCTCCGGAAAGCCGTAGTAGTGGGCCATGACCTGCTCCACGGCCATGTGGCTGGCCACGTTGCCGGCCGAGTGCCCACCCATTCCGTCGGCCACGAGGAACAGCGAGCCGCGGGCGTCTCCGTCCGACTGGCGAAGATCGTACGCGTCTTCATTGCGCGCGCGTACCTGGCCAATGTGGGTCGCCTTCCCCACGGTGAGTGACGTGGCAATCATCAATGCGGGACGGTGCGCTCCAATCTATGAAATTAGCCCATTCTCCCGGCAACGTGGATGGTCCTACTCACTGAATGCGCAGCGTCAGGCGCTCGACCACCTTCCCATCCAGGTAGATGACCCACTCGTACTTGCCCGGGTGCTCCGCGATGAGCGAATCGCGGATATAATAACCGTTATGCCCCTTGGAGTCGACATCGAGCGGGTAGTCCTTCTTCTTGAGGTCCTGGCCCGGCGCCAGGCGGATGGTGCCCCCGAAGGCACGGCCGTGCGGCTTGCGGTCGGGCCGCACGAGCACGGTGCGCAGCTCGTGCTGGTGCGCGATCTCGGGCGTCTCGTTGTGAAACGTGAGGTGCAGGAACAACCCCCGCTCGTGCTTGGAGAAGTAGAACTTCTCGCGGCCCTGGGAGTCGTTGACCCGCGCCTTGAGCAGGTTGATCTGCCCGCCGCGCTTTTGCCGTGCCGCGACCACCGCCGCCAGCCCCTGCTTCGCGCTGCTGCTCGAGGGATTGTAGCGTAGCGCCGTGCGGAAATCGGCATCGGCGGCCTCCAGCAGGCCGCCGTCAAGGTGGATCCGCCCAGAGTCGACGTAGAGGTCCGCCATGCGGGTGAGCGCGTGCGCGTCGTGCGGCGCCAGCTTCAGGGTTTGATTGTAGCGCTTTTCCGCCTCCGCGAGATCCTTGCGCTCGACCGCCAGGTCGCCCAGCGTATTGCTCGCCCATGCATTGTCCGACGATACTTCCCACAGGCGTTGCAGTGTCTCGGTCGCGCCCTTCTTGTCGCCCACCTGGATCTGCGCGCGGGCCAGGAATTCCAGGGCGCGGTCGTTGCCCGGGTCCGACACCGTAATCGGCTTGAGAATGGCGACGGCGTCCTGGTACTTGTTGCGGTCAAAGGCAAGCAGGCCGCGCCCGAGCGGCGTGAGCATCTCGTCTGGAACGGACGGCGCGGGCACCGACGCGCCCGCCTCCATCGTGCGCGCCGCCTCCATGGTGACGTACCCCCGCTTCACGTCGGTCCGCTCGAGGAGCAACGGGTAGCCGAAGAAATCCCAGCCGGGGACGCCGCGGAACACCTGCACCGTGTCGTCGGACGGGCGCATCTTCAGGAAGTAGGAGCCGGACAGGCGGTTGGACGCGAAGAGCGCCATCGCGCCGCCCAGGATGAGGATGAGCGCGAACGCCGCGCCGCGCCCGATCATTCTTCCCCGCGGTTTCTTGCCGCCGCGAGCACTTCCTGCGCCAGCGTCTCCGGGTCGAGGACGCGTCGCG
>VGFD01000782.1 GCA_016868975.1 Armatimonadota bacterium
TTCCCTGCTTCCCAATCGCGCTCCCAGGAAGGGGCGGGTGCTTTCCCCGCTTCCCGCTCGCGTTTCCCAGAAGGGTCGAACGCTTTCCCTGCTTCCCAATCGCGCTCCCAGGAAGGGGCGGGCGTCTTCCGCGCGCTCGCGCTCCGCGCCGCCCCCGCCCCGTCCGCATCCCCGGCCCCGGCTGGCCTGGAAAGCGCCTTTCGCTTGCGCATCCCCGGCGGCCGGTGCGACGCGACCCAGCGGTTGAACACCGCGTCAAATCGTGGTCGCTCCTCCCGCGCGCGGGTCAGCACAAGGCGCAGCACGTCGCGCAGCATCTCGCGGTCGGGGGGATCGTCGAGCAGCGCCAGGGCCCGCGCCGCGTCCACCAGCCGCGAGGGGGGAACGCCCACGCCTGCCTCGCGCAGGTGGCGCACCAGCGCGGCCAGCCAGCGGCTCGCGGTCACGGCACGACTTCGTGCAGGGCGCGCTCCTGGTCGCCGCGGTCTTTGAGCAGCGCGCACAGGCTCGCCTTGAGGACCTCCCCGGACAGGCTGCGCGCGTGCAGCAGCACCAGCGTGGCGGCCCAGTCCACGGTCTCGCTGATGCCCGGCGTCTTGCGCAGGTCCAGCGCGCGCACCCGCTCCACGTATTTCACGACGCGCGCGGCCATGGCGACGTCCAGCTCGGGGACGCGGCGGGCGAGCACCTGCCGCTCCATCTCGCGGTTGGGGAAGTCCACGTAAAGAAACAGGCAGCGGCGGCGCAGCGCGTCGGAGAGCTGACGGGTGCCGTTGCTGGTGAGGATGACGGTGGGACGGTGGCGCGCCGCGAGTGGTCCGATCTCGGGGATGGTCACCTGGAAGTCCGCCAGCACCTCCAGGAGGAAGGCTTCGAACTCCTCGTCCGCGCGGTCGATCTCGTCGATGAGCAGCACCGCCGGCACGTCCGACAGGAGCGCCTGGAGAACCGGCCGCGGCAGCAAGAAATCCTCCGAAAAGAAGGCGGTGCCACGTTCGTTGAGGCGGCGCACGGCGGCGCTGAGATCCTCGGCGCCCTCCAGCACCTCGCCGATCTTCTCGCGCAGGATCTGGGTGTAGAGCAGCTGCTTGGTGTACTCCCACTCGTAAAGCGCGCGCGACTCGTCAAGCCCCTCGTAGCACTGCAGGCGGAAGAACGGGCGCGCGGTGACCGCCGCCAGCGTCTTCGCCAGCTCGGTCTTGCCGACGCCTGCGGGGCCCTCCACGAGCAGTGGACGTCCCAGGCGCTCGGCCACGTAGAGCGCCACGGCGGGCTCGCGGGCCAGCACGTAGTCCCGTTCGAGGAAAGTCTTCACGTAGTCGTCGGCGGAATCGAGCACGCGCGATGGTTCGGCGCGGGCCGCGAGGAGCCTGTCGGAGCCCTGGCTCCCCGTCCCCCACGGTATTTCTCCAGCCCCCGCCAGGAAAAGCCGAGCGGTGCCACGAACTTGAAGTGCATTCAAACTGTGGGAGGTCACTCATGCCGGATCCGATCGTCGACTGGTACGATCAGCTCAAGAAGGAAGGGTTCCCCGAGTCGACCCTGCTGGTGACCATTGCGCAGCGCCTGTCGCTGGCGTACGATCACGCGACAGACGTGAAAGCGGTGTTGAAGGAGGCTGGTCTGGCCGAAGGCGAGCCTGCCGCGTTAGCGCTGGAGCGCACCGCGTCGCTCATCGTCAATTACATCCGCGCAGAAGCCGAGTGCACCCGGCAGTTGATTCAGGAACTGGTCGCGGAAAAGAATTAGACGCTCTATTTCCGGCGCATAGCTTAGTGGTCCGCGTCGCAAGTCTGGGTTTAGCCCGGTTTAGCCCCAAATCGGCCTGATCGTGCCGCGCGCCACGCCCGGGTCAGTCGTTGTCCCGTATGGCGAAGCTACTTGCGGCGCATAGTGGTCCGCGGCGCATAGTAGTCCGCGGTGCAAGTCTGATCATGAATTGAGTCTGGTCGTGGGCGTGGCCGTCCAGACGCCGATGCGCTCGTTTGTTGGATGGATCTACATCATGATCCGCCAGCCCTACCGGGTGGGCGACCGCATCCAGATTGGGGACGCCATCGGCGACGTGATCGACGTGGGATATCTCGCCACCAAACACCTCCGAGCAGACGCATCGTGGGCTTTCCCAATTTCGTGGTGGTCGAGGAAACCGTCTTTGATTATACCAGGCCGCTGTTTCCCTACATCTGGAGCGAGATCCGATTTCCCATCGCGTACGACGCCGATCTTTAGTTCGTGGAAGAAACCATATAGCGCATCGTCGCGGAAGAGATCGG
>VGFD01000783.1 GCA_016868975.1 Armatimonadota bacterium
CTTTGGCCAGCCACTCGATGTCGAGCGGAGCGTTGAAGGTGTAGTCGGGCGAAAAGTGCGACTGCAGCAGGCGTCCCACGAACGCCAGCCGTTGCAGGCCGGCCTTGCGCGCCTCCGAGAGGTCCGCCCCGAAATCCCCCAGGGAAAGCGTGCGGCCGCCGCCCTCCACGGTGTTGTACAGGTACTGGAGGGGGAGATCGGAGCCGCTCACCACCTCGGCCGGGTGGCGCGAGACGTTGACGTAGACGTTGCGGAAGTCGTTTCGGTTGGCTGGATGGGTGGTCACCATGACCCCACCCATGTCGGCGGACACCTCCTCCTGGATGATGACGCCCATGTAGCAGTCGTCCAGGGAGATGCCGACCTCCTCGCGCAGGCGCACCGAGCGGGGGGAGACCAGCGAGGCCCAGACCTCCTTGATGGAGTCGAACATTTTGTCCGCCGTGGTGACGTGGGTGATGGACTCGTAGATGCCGGCCGCCGAGAAGTGCTCCAGGTCCTCGGCATTCGAGGAAGACCGCACCACAAAGCTGGAGACTCCGCACAGGTGCTGGGTGATTTCCGCGTCGATCTGGTCGCGCAGGGCGTCCGACAGGCGGGTCACGCGGATCAGCTCTTGCAGCTTCAAGCACAACGGCTCGACCTCGCGCGCGTTGAGCTCTAGCGCCATCTTGAGGCGGCCGATGGTCTGCTGGATGCGTGGCGAGGACTCCAGGAACTGCTGCTGGAGCGAGAACGGAAGCGCGATGCCGCGGGGCACCAGCAGGTGGCGCCGGAGAAACTCGGAGGCGGCCGCGGCCAGGGCGACGGTGTCGCGGGAATCCACCGGCTCGGGAACCTGCAGGTATGCGGCGAGGTAGCCCAGCAGATGGGGGCGCGGTGGGCGGCGCACTTTGTAGAAGCCCAGCAGCCGCTCGGATCCGCTCTCGAGGAGGTGGCGCAATTCCCCGAGGTTGGCGGCCTTGGTGCCGTATCGGTAGCGATCGGTGGTGCGCAGGGCGACGAGGTCCACGATGGGCGTGGCGGTGGTCTCCGGCTCGTCAAGGCGGATGTGGTGCACGGCCCAGGACGGGCGCTTCAGCTCACCCTCCGGCCTGCCGATGGGGACCACGCTGATGGCGGCGGCGCGCGGGTCCACCTCGTAACGGACCCAGGATCCGTCCAGCGGGGTGGCGTGCTCCAGGAACCCGATCTGGATGGCGTTGGGGATGTTCCAGCCGGAGGCGAGCACGTTGGTGTGGGAGAGCGGCGTGGTGTGCTCGGCGTTGATGATGCCCGACAGCCGCGGAATGTCGTCGGGCACGCGGCCCATGACGATGACGTCGTGCCAGGCCAGGGTGGTGCGGGCCGCGCGGTAGGCTTCCTGGGATTCAAAGACGCGCAGGCGGCCTTCCGCGCGCCCCGGGTTGAGCGCCAGATAGCTCGCCGAGGCATTCAGCTCGTGGGCGGAGATGCGGGGCAGGGCGACCGCGTCGACCTCTTCGGCCATGGCCTCCTGGAGGTGGTTGGTGAGCTTGAACAGGAGGGGGAGATCGGGGTCGAGGTGGGCGCGGACGACGGCGAAAAAGGCCACCACCATCTCCCGATCCATGGTGTCAAGCTCGACGGTCTCCAGGGTGCAGAAGCGCTCGGGCTGCTTGTGCAGGGCCAGGGTCCCGACCATGAAACGGCGCTCGGGACTGCGGTAGGTTTCCGCGTTGAAGTCGTCGATACGGGCGTCCATCTCGGCCGCGCTGATGCCCAGCACGGTCTCCGCGAGGTAATCGGAGTGGAACTTGTAGCGGGCGTCGTTGATGAAGTGCACCAACCAGGGAGTCCGGGTACGGTCCACGGCAACCTTGAGATAGGCGATGCCGGCCAGCGTGCCGGACAACTGGAAGAACGCTTCCGCGCTCAGGCGCTGGCCGACGAGTCCGGGGACGGCGTCGTCGAGCGCCAGGGATTCAACTGGCAACATGGTGGGCCCCTGACGAGAGGTATGCTTGAAGGTGTTGAGTATAGTCGCCGAGAGCACCCGACGCAAGGGGTCGCGCGCTGAAAGGCCGGATCGGGCGACCAGGAGTTTACGTCGCTCTTGAGTGCCGGCGCTACTGGGCGCGGTGTCCGTGCCGACACGCTACTGTGCGCGGTGTCCGTGCCTGACACACTACTGTGCGCGGTGTCCGTGGCTGACACGCTACTGTGCGCGGTGTCCGTGGCTGACACGCTACTCTACGCGGTGTCCGTGGCCGACACGCTACTGTGCGCGGTGTCCGTGGCTGACACGCTACTGTGCG
>VGFD01000784.1 GCA_016868975.1 Armatimonadota bacterium
CGCTCGAAGTCAGTCATAGAGACGCCCCGGCCGCCTTACGGAGGAGCGTGGGACTACTTGCCGCTCGCCACCTTGGGCGGCGCGATGGGCAGCACGTCGTCCAGATCGCGGTGCGGGCGCGGAATCACGTGGACGGCGACCAGCTCGCCCACCTTGCGGGCGGCGGCGGCGCCGGCGTCGGTGGCGGCGCGAACCGCCGCGACATCGCCACGGACCAGCGCGGTGACCATGCCAGCGCCGATCTTCTCGTAGCCGATGAGCTTCACGTTGGCGGCCTTCACCATGGCGTCGGATGCTTCAATCATCGCGATCAGCCCCCGGGTCTCGATCATGCCCAGGGCTTCATAATTGGTCATGGGTTACCTCCGGTCTTTCATGGGGCGCAGTCATTCTAACGGGGTGGAGTGAAGTCCTTTCACACTCGGAATCCCCATGAGCGCAGGACGTCTCGCCTCTGGCGCCAGTCCTCCTTGACCTTCACCCACAGCTCCAGGAAGACTTTCTTGCCCAGGCTGGCCTGCAGGTCTTGCCGCGCCAGGGTGCCGATCTTCTTGAGGCGCTCGCCGCCCTTGCCCACCACGATGGGCTTCTGGCTCTCCCGCTCCACGTAGATGATTCCCCGCATGTACCAGGTCTCGGGAGTCTTGCCCTCGCGGTACTCCTCGATCTCGACGGCGATGGCGTGGGGGACTTCCTGGCGGGTCAGCATGAGCGCCTTCTCGCGGACGATCTCGGCGGCCTGGATGCGGGGATCCTGGTCGGTGATCATGTCCGGCGGGAAGAGCATGGGGCCGGGCTGCAGGTGCTCGGCGATGCCATTTTCCAGTTGCTGAAGGCCGGAGCCGATGGCGGCGCTGACCGGGAAGACGCTCGTGAAGGGGAAGAGGGCCTTGAATTGCTCGAGGTTGGCGTTGACCACGTCGGGCGCGACCTTGTCGATCTTGTTGGCAACCAGGATGACCGGCGCTTCGAGCTTGTGCTTGCCGAGGAACTTCACGATGTCTTCGTCTTCCTGGTGGGGCGGCTCGCTGACGTCCACGGTGTAGAGGATGACGTCGGCGCCGCGGCTCTCCTCCTTGGCGACGCCGACCATGGCGGTGCCAAAGACGTCGGTGGCGCGATGGAAGCCGGGGGTGTCGGCGAAGACGATCTGGTGCTCGGGCGTGGTGCGGATGGCGAAGATGCGGCCGCGCGTGGTCTGCGGGCGGGGGGAGGTGATGGCCACGCGGGAGCGCACGATGCTGTTCACCAGGGTGGATTTGCCGACGTTGGGGCGGCCCAGGAGGGAAACGATGCCGGAGCGGAACTCGGGCTCGGGGGTGGCCGGCTTTGCGGCCCTGGCCGGCTTGTCGGCTTGCCTGGCGTTCACTTTGCGGGCAGGGCTCACGCGATGGCCGCCAGGTCGCTAATCTGCTGGTGGAGGGCGCGGGACACCTCGGCAATGGCGCGGTCGCCGGCAAGGACGTCCTGGAGGTCCCAGGTCATGCAGCAGATCGCGTAAGGCCGTCCAGGCAGGAGCACAAGCCCGGCGTCGTGGCGCGTTCCCGAGATTTCCCCGGTCTTGTGGGCGACTGGGAGGTCCTCGGGCAGCAGCAGCGGGAGCTTCTCGCGGTATTGCTGACGCTTGAGGATCCCGATGACTTCCTCGGTGGCGCTGGGCCCGAGGAGCTCGCCACGCAGCAGACGGGCGAACATGTGGGCCATGTCGCGGGCGCTGGTAAAGTTCTTGGCGTGCAGGGCGTTGGGGTCGATCATGAACTTGCGGCCGAGCACCGTCTGCGGCATGCCGATGGTTTCGATGCGGCGGTTGATGGCGTCCATCCCCAGGCGGTCGATGAGCATGTTGCTGGCGGTGTTGTCGCTGACCACGGTCATCAGGATGGCGAGATCGCGCAGAGTGAGCGGGAGGCCGTCGTGCAATTCGAGGAGGACGCCCGCGCCGCCGACCTTGTCGGGCGCCTTGAGGGTGAGCGTGCCGTCGAGCGAGAGCTGGCCTTTGTCGGCGCGCGCAAACAGTTCGATGAGGACGGGCACCTTCACGATGCTCGCGGCGGGACGCTGCAAGTCGCTCTGGTAGGCCCACTCCTGCTTGCCCCCGACGTCGATCACATGGCAGGCGAACGCCCCGCTGGAAGCCGCTTCGGCCGCGCGGCACGCTTCAAGAAAGAACGCGTCATTCACGCGCGGTGGCTTCTCAGAGGCGGTGAGGATGTCCTTTTCGGGTCGGGTCGCCGCGCAAGATGCTTATACGATGATTGAGGGCTAAAGGGTTTC
>VGFD01000785.1 GCA_016868975.1 Armatimonadota bacterium
GGCCTTGGCGGTCATCCGCGTGCTTTGGTGGCGGGCCCGCTGGACCGTCCCCATCAGGTGCACCGGCCACGCGATCAGGTCGATGATGCGGTAGGTGCGGGCGCGCTCCCAGAAGGTGACGTCCCCTTGAGGACCGTCGCCGTAGGCCCCTTCCAGCGCCGCTTCCACCTTGCGCGGAAGATCGGCCAGCGCCAGCAGCCACCCCATGTCGTACGCCGGGTCCCCCACGCCGCACTTTTCCCAGTCGAGCAGCACCAGCCGCCCGTCGTCGCGCACCACCATGTTGAACTCGCGCAGATCGCCGTGGCACAGGCTCTGCGGCAGCGTCTTTTTCCAGTGGACGTTCTCCATTTCCGCCATGCTGGTGGCCCATTGCAGCAGGCTGAGGACGTAGTTGGTCAGGTCGTCCTCCTCCAGGCCCTCGTGCGCGCGGAATTCCAGGAATGAGCGATATTCGCCGAGCACTTCCATCACGTAGCCCAGCAGGTCGGGATATCCCCAGCCGCCCAGCTCCGGCAGGTCGCGCAGCAGCGTGTCGACCGGCAGGCTGTGGATTTTCGCCATGGTGATGCCCAGGACGCGCGCGACCTCCACGTCGATCTCACCCTCCTGGAGCCGGCGCCCCTCGACGTGCTCCATGATCAGGCACGGCGCGACCGGCAGCTCGGGCCGCAAATCCAGCGTGAGCGGCGTGGGCGCCACCCCGCCCGGGTGCAACATGCGCATCACGTGGAATTCCCGGATAAGCTGCTTCGCGTTGCGATCCAGGCGCCGCTTGAGCACGAACGAGCGCGCGCCGTCGTCGAGCAGCCAGGTATCATTTTCGATGCCGTGGGCCAGCGCGCGCATGGTAGCGCGGCCCGGGGCACGGTCAGGGACCGGCGCGAATTCCATCCAGTAGGCGCTCACCGCCGGCCCGTCGACCGGCTGCACTTGATCGAGGAACGATCCGCCGGCCGGCACGCCACGCAGCAGGTTCTGCACTTCTCCGGCGCCCACCACCGCGTGTTTCATATTGATTTCCGGCGGAATGACCGTCTCCGCCGCCAGCATCACGTTGTCCAGCGCGGTGCGCGAGTCGATCTGGCAGCGCTCCCCCAGGACGCTGCGCACCACCGTCACGTTGTCGAGCAAAATGCAGGCGGGACCCACGACGGACGCGCCGGAAATCCGGCTGTTGGGTCCGATTTTTACATTGTTTCCCAACATTGCCTCGTCTTCGATCTGCACTGATGAGTGGACGTTGGGATATTTTGCCTGGCGCTCCACCGCGGCCGCCGCGGAAGCCACCAGCCCTTTGGGACGGGGCGCGTTGCCGGGCATCGGGCGGGTGGACTTGAGCCGTGACACCATCTGCCGGATGGTGGCCTCGCTGGCGTCCGGCATGACCGGCCCGAGCGACTCGTAATTGGCCTTGAACACTTGATTGGGCGTGCTCATCGACCACCAGCGCCCGCGCATGGTGCGCCCGTAAATGGGGATTTTCTGCTCGGCCAGCGAGCGGGCAAGCCCGGCCAGCGGCGCGGCCAGCTCTTGCAGCGGCAATATCGCCACCAGCTCCGGCTGGAGCAGCGCCACGTTGCGCGGCGCCCAGAATTCCCGGGGACGCGTGGGCGCGCTGGTGTTGAGCACGTTGTCGAGACGCGTGCTGCCCAGCGCCTCGGTGCGCTTCAATTTCGCCACTTCGAGAATGCGGCCGCTTTCATCAAGCCGGCACGAGGGAATCGAGGGCCATTGCAGCGACGACGGATCCAGCCGCACCAGCGCAAAGGTTGCCTGCGCGCGGGAGTCCTCGTGGTACTGGTTGAGCGCGTCCAGATCCGGCTCGAGAAACGCGCACGGCTTGAGCAGCAGCACCCGGGTAACCCCGCGCGGCAGCTCGAGCGCCGAGCCGTCCCGCACGGCCGGCCGCGCGTCCACCTTTTGCACGTATCTCACGTTGCGCGGAAGACGGCGAGTGAGGCCGTGCAGCCACAATCCCGGGGTGTCATCGAGCAGGTAGATTTCCCCGTACCCGGCGCGGGTCAAATACTGCAATGCGGAAACCAGCAGCGGCTCGCCCTGGAAGGGGATGTCCCAGGTGGAGCGCCCGTAGCAGAGCGGCCGCAGGTCGCCGGGCAGCCCCTCCGAGAGGACCACGACGTGGCTGATCATGCGGTCCCTTGATCGGACAGCGCGCGCGCTTCGGCCACGCAGTCTTCCGGAATCAACAGATTCGCGCGGGTGACTAACTGGCCCAGGGATTCGATGGCGCGGGTCTGGGTTATCTTGGA
>VGFD01000786.1 GCA_016868975.1 Armatimonadota bacterium
TCGAGGTGGCGCCAGCGGCCTTCCTGGGCGGGCGCGGGGAGAAAGCGGCCCTCCCAGGAGTCGTCCTGCATCTGGGAGATGGTCTGCACGATGGATACGGTGAGCGCGGCGCTGACCAGGGTGAGCAGGCCGGCCAGCACGCGCACCTCGATGACGCCGACGCGGTTGCCGAACGCCAGCGCGCCATACAGCCAGGCGAGCCAGGCCAGTCCGGCGAGCAGCGTGACCGCCCACCACCAGGGGACGAGCGGTGGCACGGGCTTCGCGTTTCCGCGCATCAAAGGGCGCGCGTTGGCGCAAATTTCAGTGACCATTTCATAGGGCCGCAGCACGTTCACGAAGGGAACGAAGAAGGCGGCCAGAGGCCACCACATCGCATAGCGCGGCGTGCCGCCCAGCGCCACCAGGTTGCGGTAGGAGTTGCGCAGCCACGCGACCAGCGCGATGCTGGCCAGCGCGTACGTGCCGAGCGCGGCGAGCAGCGTGGCGGCGCTGAATACGAGATAGAGGTCGCGGCGCCCGATGTCGAGGCGGTACAGCCCTTTCTGGCCGGCGTGAACGCCGATCAACTGGAAGTCAGAGATCAGCCCCCCCAGGTGCAGCAGCATGGCCAGGATCAGGAACGCGACGACGGTCCAGACAAGGACGCGCCCGGAAGCGTACGGTGTGGTCAAAGCACACCCCAATTTCTCAGGATTGGAAAAGGTTCCCCTGCCTGGGCTCGATCGCCTTCCGAGGAAGGATAGGCTTTCCAAACCCACGAACGCGTGAGCGTGAGGCGCGTTCTTGTTCTTTTAATTCTCATCGCCACGCTGGGCGCGGGCGCCCAGGAGCCCCCGCCCTCCGCGGTGCTGACGGCGTACTACGACGCCCTTGCCCGAGGGGATTTCGCCGCGGCCGTGCGGCTGCTCACCGGGGCGGGACGTCCCCTGGCGGCCGTCGATCGGATGACGGCACTGGTGGCCGACACCGACATTTTCGGCGACCGACTGCAGGGCAAGCAGGCCCCCAGCGCGCGCTGCATCCAGAACCTGAAAAACCTGGGCACCACGCTGGAGATGTACTCCACGGACAACCTCGCCCGCTATCCCCGGACGCTGGCTCCGCTCGCGCCGGACTACCTGCGCACGCTGCCCACCTGTCCGGCGGCCGGCGCGGACACCTATTCCACCGCCTTTCAAACGTCCGCGAAGGCGGATGCCTACACCATCATGTGCGGCGGCGCGCACCATGCCCCCGAGGGATATTCCGCCAACTGTCCCCAGTACACCAGCAACGAAGGTCTGGTCAACGCCGAGCCCAGCGGCCCGCCCGCCGCCCGCCCGGCGGCGCCCTTGTGGAAGGTGGCCGGCGCGGCGGTTCTCTCCGAGAAAATCGAAGGTGACCGGGCCCTCGTCGAGGTGGACGAAACCTACGATCTGCACGGTTTTCCATGCCACGTGATGGCCCGTTACGAGCTGGTTCGTGGCGGCCTCGGATGGCGCATCGACGCGGCGGCGCTGCACGGTGGATTCGTCGGCCTGGAGGCGGACGACCGCGTGATGTGGCTGCGCACGCACGGCGTGGGACAGGCGCTGCTGGCGCTTTACGTGGTGAAGCGATGAGACGATTCGCGCTGATATTGCTGGTGGTTCTTCTCGCCTTGCCGGCCGGCGGCGAGGAGAATACTCCGCGCGCGCTGGTCACCCGTTTCATGGAAGCGCTGAAAAACCGCCAGTACGAGGTGGCGCTGGACGCGGTGGGGGTGGAGATTGGGCGCGAGACGCTGGGCCCGGTGGCCGAGGCCATTTCTCGCCAGCGTTTCGTGATCTGGCGGCTGAAGGAATACGCGATCAAGGACGTTCGGCAAGACGGCGGGCTTGCACTGGTGACCGTCGAGGAACTGCACTTCAAGGATCTTGACGCCAACCTGCGCGGCCGCATCGCCCGCATGGCGCGTCCACTGGCGGATGCCGTGCGCTGGGGCGACAACCGGGTCACCGAAACCTTCGTGCTGGTGCGCCTGGACGGCCGCTGGCAATTTGACACCACCCACTCCGGCGTCGATCTCGGGCAATTTCCACTCAAGGAGATTATTGCGTCCGCGCAGCGCAACGAGCGTCCCTCCGATGAATTGCAGCAAAGAGTGGCCCGCTTCATCAACAAGGTGGGCGTCGGGCAAGTGGTGCAGTCCCTGGGCAGCGGCGGGCCCATTCTCCCGATGTTGGCCGCCCTGGCGATCCCCTCGTTTGCGCGGGCGCGGACGGCGGGCACCCTCACCGCCTGCAAG
>VGFD01000787.1 GCA_016868975.1 Armatimonadota bacterium
GAACGGCAAGAGCACGGTCATCAGCAGCATCAACGCGATGATGCGCGGCATGTGGATGGAGCCGGGCCCCCACCACACCTCGAAGGTGCGCGCCAGCCAGGAGCGCAGGAAGCGCGCCTCGTCCAGGGCCGGGCCAGCGCGGTGGGTGATCGGGCGGACCGGCTCAAACGGCGGCGCGCTGGGCGTGTCGGCCTGGGCCACCGCGGCGGCGGCAAGCGGCTGCGCGTCCCCGACCAGGCGGCGGGTCTCGTATCCCCGCGGCGACAACACGGGCGCCCGCGCCACGTACGGCTTGCGCAGCAATTCCAGTTCTCTTTTAATGGCGTCGCGCGAGCCGGCGAATTCCAGGTCGGCCAGCAAGATCGCCGCCGACGGGTAGCGGTCCTCGACGTTGAACGCAAGACAGCGGGCCAGGATCGCTTCGGTCACCGCGGTGCAGCCCGGCGCCACCTGGCGCAGCGGGGGAAAGGTGAAGCCGACCAGCGCCGGATCCTGGCCTGAGAGCAGGTGCCACGCCATGGCCCCGAGGGCGTAGAGGTCGCTGCGCGGCTCGGTCTGCGCGATGCCGTACTGCTCGGGCGCGCAGAAGCCCGGCGTGCCCAGGATGATGGTGTCCGCCTTGCGGCCCGGCTTGTGGCGCCGCGCGATGCCGAAATCGATGAGCTGCACCTTGCCGTCCACCGTGACCATCACGTTGGAGGGCTTCAGGTCGCGGAAAATCACCGGCGGCGAGAGGCTGTGCAGATACTGCAGCGCGGAGGCGAGCTGGCGCAAGATGGGGAGCAGCTCGTTCTCGCCGAAGGGCGCTCGCTGGCGGGTCATCCGATCGTCGAGCGTCTCGCCGATGATCAGCTCCATCACCATGAAGTGGCGGTCGCCCTCGCGGAACACGTCCACCACGCGGGGCAGCGCGGGATGGCGCAGGCGGGTGAGCATGTCCGCCTCGCGCAAGAACAGCGCGGTGGCTTCCTCGGCCTCAGCGGCGCCGAGCCCGGCCAGTCCCACTGACTTGACCGCCCAGCGCGCCCCAAAGAGCTGCTGGTCGGTGCACAGGTGGACGGCGCCCATCGCGCCCTCGCCGAGGACTTTCTCGACGCGGTAGCGGCCGGCAAGTACGTCTCCCCGCTTCAGCTCATCCATCGAATGCGAAGCCTTGCTACATCAAATACGCCGGCTCCTCCCGAAAGGAGATCACCGACATCCCTTTGGTGGCGAGAAACTGGACGAGTCCGAGAACCTCGCTGGAGTCTCCCATGAACAGCACCTTCACGATTTCCCCGGTGTTGCTCGCCTGGAATACGCCGGGCCGCTCCGACAGCAACTGCACCGCGCGCAGCGCGCCCATCACCTGGAGGTGGATCGAGCGCAACTGGGACAGACGGCTGTCGAGCGTCTGAATCGGTCCGCAGCCGAGCACGTATCCCGCCGCCAGCACGCACGCGTGCGTGAGCAGGTGGCGGACGTCGCGCACCGTCTCGGCGGCCATCGCGACGCAGCAGCCCTGGTTGCGCACCTTCTCTAGAATCTCTACCCATACGTCACGCTCGGAAGACTCGAACTTGCGCAGCGGATCGTCGAGGAGCACGAGCCGCGGGCCGTGCACCAGGGCGCGCGCCAGGCCGGCGCGGCGCAGGGCGGTTCGGGGCAGGGCGCCCATGCGATCGTCCGCGACGGCCGTCAGGCGAGTGGTGGACACCACTTCCTGCACGCGGACCGACACGAAGGCCGGATCCACGCCGCTCGACCGCGCGAAAAAGGTCAGGTAGTCGCGGATGGTCATCTCCGGGAAAAGCTCCGGCGTGCCCCCGTAGTATCCCAGCAGGCCGCGCACGCGGGGCGCGTCGTCGCTGGGATGTCCGTCGATCCAGATCTCGCCCGCGTCCGCCGCCACCAGGGTGGCCAGCACTCGAAGCAAGACCGTCTTGCCGACGCCGGGAGGTCCCACGATGCCGAGAAAATCACCGGGACGAAGCTGCGCGTTGACGTTCTTGAGGACGGAGCCGTTGTCCAGGCGCTTTTCGAGGTTGCGGACGTCCAGGATGGGGGTTACCAAAACGATTCCTTCAGGGCCCCATGATATCAGACCGGACGAGGCTCCGGGAAGATCCGCGACGATCCGGGCTGATCGACGGCATCGTCTGGACGCGGTCGAACGCGATATGCTAACATATATGCATGAAGCGGACCACCATTCTGGCCGATGAATTCCTTCTTCTGGAACTCAGGCGCATCGCCCACGAATCCAGGACGACTCTCACAGCA
>VGFD01000788.1 GCA_016868975.1 Armatimonadota bacterium
GCGATAGGCGCCGGTCGTCACCGCCTGCATCGAGGCGCCGCAGAACCAGAAGACCGTGGCCCCGCCGGTGATGAGCCCGAGCAGCACGTTGGGATCGACCAGCTCGATGGCCCTGCCCGCGTAGCCTTGGGCATGGGTCAACAACAGGATGATCGAGAAAATCATCGTGGTGGCGCCCACCACCGCCGTGCCGATGAGCACTGGCTTTGCGGTGGCCTTGAAGGTGTTGCCCGCCCCGTCGTTTTCCTCCAGGAAGTGCTTGGCCTTCTCGAACTGCGGCGTGAAGCCAAAGTCCTTCTTCAGCTCCTCGTCCACGTTGGGGATGGTTTCAATTAAGGACAGCTCATAGATGGACTGCGCGTTGTCGGTCACAGGACCGTAGGAGTCCACGGCGATGGTCACCGGGCCCATGCCCAGCATTCCGAAAGCCACAAGACCGAACGCAAACACCGCGGGCGCTTGCATGAACTGGTCGAGGCCGGCCTGGCTGGTCCAGAACCCGATGGCCATCAAGACGGCGATGATCAGGCCCATCCAGAAAGCGGAGAAGTTGCCGGCCACCATCCCCGAGAGGATGGTCAGGGACGCGCCGCCTTCCCGGGACGAGTCGACGACTTCGGCCACGTGCCCCGACTTGGCGGAGGTGAAGGCCTTGGTGAGCTCGGGGATGATCGCGGCGGCGATGGTGCCGCACGAGATGATGACCGACAGCTTCCACCACATTCCATTGGGGAGGTCGCTCAGCATCAAGTTGCTGATCACGAAAGTGACAATGATGGAGATGATGGAAGTGAGCCACACCAGGAAAGTGAGCGGCTCCTCGAAGTCCATCTTGTCCGCGTTGGCGTACTTGCCGCGCGCGATGAACTCGTTGATGTAGTAGGAGATGATGGAGGTCGCGATCATCAGGATGCGCATCACGAAGATCCACACCAGCATCTTCGACTGCAACAGCGCCGCCGCGGCCTCACTGCCGCCGTACAAGGTGGTCGCGCCGCCGATGGGGCCGAGGTTGCCGACCGCCAGGGCGATGAAAGAGATGAGCGCAACGCCAGTCACGCCGTAGGTCTCGAAGCCGTCCGCGGTGGGGCCGACGCTGTCGCCAGCGTTGTCGCCGGTGCAGTCAGCGATCACGCCCGGGTTGCGCGCGTCGTCTTCCTTGATGTTGAACACGATCTTCATCAGGTCGGAGCCGATGTCGGCGATCTTGGTGAAGATGCCGCCGCAGATGCGCAGCGCGCTGGCGCCCAGCGACTCGCCGATGGCGAAGCCCACGAAGCACGCGCCGGCCAGCTCGCCAGGAATGAACAGAAGGATCGCCAGCATCATGATCAGCTCCAGGCTGATGAGCAGAACGCCGATGCTCATGCCGGCCTGCAGCGGAATCGCGTACACGTTGTACGGCTTCCCCGTAAGGGACGCGAAGGCGGTGCGGGAGTTGGCGAAGGTGTTGATGCGGACGCCGAACCAGGCCACGCTGTACGATCCGAGAATGCCGACCACCGAGAGGATCAGCACCAGCAGCACGCTGCCGATCGGCATGTGGGCCAGGAACGCGAAGTACACGACCATGATGATGCCGATGAACACCTCGAGAATGACCAGGAAGCGGCCCTGCTGGAGCAGGTAGGTCTTGCAGGTCTCGTAGATCAGCTCGGACATCTCGGCCATGCTCTTATGGACCGGCAGATTCTTGATCTGCGCGTACTGCCACAGGCCAAACAGGCCGCCCAGCACGCAGACGACAAGGCCGACGAAGAGCAGCGTGCGGCCGCCCACTTCGCTGCCGGCCATGTTGAATGATACGTCGCCCAGGTTGGGCAGCTTCAGCTCGGCTTCGCTGGCCGCCGCCGGCAGCGCGCCGGCCAGGACCGCCACCAGCGCAAAGCACGCCGAAGCGAGATAGCGGCCGAGTCTGTCGAACCAGCCGCGGGTCAGGATTGCCGCCATTGGGATGTTGCTCCTTTTTTCACAAGTATGGTCAAAAAAAAGATCCTGAGGGATCACAAGAACGGCCTCTGCTCGCCAGATCCCGCACCGTTGTGGGGATGGACGCCCGGCCGCAGGAACGAGTGCTTGAAACACTCTCTAAAAAGTTTGCCAATGGTTCGCGGACCCGGGGGGAAACCCTGCCGCCCGGGATGTTAACGTCTGGACAGGTCCAGGTTTATGTCCAGGCGCCGTTACAGGGCCGTTGCAACCCGCTCCAGGGGCTCCACTTCGACGTCCACGTTGAGGCGGTCGCCTGCCTCCGAGAGGC
>VGFD01000789.1 GCA_016868975.1 Armatimonadota bacterium
AACTGGCAATCGTATCTTAATTTCTACATGCGTCCGGAATACGTCACCACGCGGCAGCCGGAATTTCGCTTTGGCATCGCGAAGTTCGTGCTGGGATTTGCCGAGCGGCTCATGCAGATCCAGGTTCCGGCGCTGAATTGAGAGGGCATCGAAAAATGGAAGGCTGGTGCACGCTCGGCGAGTTCAACGTCTTCAAGCAGGGGCCTGACGATTTCGTCGTGATGGGCGTCGACGGCATGCGCATGGAAGTCGATCGCGAGGCGGCCGCCGTCACCCTGGCCATGCACGGCAATACCCGCGCCGACGCGGCGCGCATGCTCAAGCCGATCCTGGGGCGACGCGCCCTGCGCTGCATCGACGAGATGGCGGCCGAGTTTGCCGAGCTGAATTTCATAGAATATAAGCCAGAACCGGCCACGCCGTCCTACAACTACGAGCGCGCCCTGGCCAACCTCGACGAGGTGCCGCGCGGCCCGCTCACGCTCCAGGAGCTGGACGTGACGCTGGGCTCGGCGTGCCCCATGTCCTGCGGCTACTGCTGGCGCGACGACCAGAAGCTCAACCTCAAGCTTGACTGGGACGACTGCCTGCACATGCTCGACGACGCCCAGCGCCTCGCCTGCCGCGTGCTCAACATCTCCGGCGGCGAGCCCTCCGCGTTCTGGCGCCTGGTGGCCGACACCGCGCGCGAGGCGATGGCCCGCGGCATCTGCGAGGTGAGCGTCAACACCACCGGCTTCAATCTGCAGGATCGCCAGCTGCAGGCCTGGCGAGAGGCCGGGATCTTCTGCATCAATTACAGCTTCGACACGCTCGACGCCGAGCGCAACGACGACGTCTACCAGATGAAAGGCGCCTGGCGGCGCACCGTTGATTCCATTCGGGCCGCCCAGAAGTACGGATTTTTAATTCATCTAAACACCACCATCTACGGCGAAAACGCCTCCGAGCTGGAGGACATGGCGGCGTTTGCAAAATCGGTGGACAATTGCGTGCTGCGGGTCAATCCCTACGTGCCCATGGGAAAGAGCCAGCGCGTCTCGCCGGTCGTGTTCGCCGACGTGGAGCGGCGCATGCAGGCCCTGCGCGCCTCCGGCCACCGCATTTACTCTCCGCTGGATGCCAACGAGCGCTTCACCAATTTCCTGGTCTGCTCGGCCGGCATCACCCGGGTCATCGTCGAGCACGACGGAACAGTCGGCGGCTGCCTGTTCCTGGGCGGCCGCTACGCCGCCCGAGGCACCGTCCGCGAGCCCGGGCTGTTCCGCCTGTGGACGGAGGGCGACTGGTCGTTCTTCCGCGAGGAATTCCACGAGATCCCCAGCCTCTGCCAGGACTGCCGCTTGCGCTTCGCCTGCGTCGGCTCGTGCTACGCCCATGCCCTCGGGTTGACCGGCGACGCCAAGCACCGCGACGCGGAAGGCACCTTCACCTGTCCCTACAAGATTGCCGAGAAGGAAGCGGAGCTGGTCGGCGCTTAGTGTCGCGCGACACAAGTAGCTTCGCCTTGCGGGACAACGACTGACCCGGGCGTGTCGCGCGACACGATCAAACCGATTTGGGCTAAGTGGTCCGCGCCCGGGGCTCCAATTCATGATCAGACTTGCGCCGCGGACCACTTAGTGTCGCGCGACACAAGTAGCTTCGCCTTGCGGGACAACGACTGACCCGGGCGTGTCGCGCGACGCCGTCACAGTCATTCTCCACGCGGGCGCCAGAGGGTCACGAAGGTGGGCGCCAGGAACTCGAATTCGCCCGGGCCGGCGTGCCCGAGCGACCACCAGGACGCCGGGAAGTTCCACTTCGAGGCCTCCGGCTTGAACGCGACGACGCGATGGTTGCCGCAGTCCACCACCACCACGTGGCCATCGTGGGCGACCGTGAGCCCCAGCGGGACGAAGAAGTGGCGGCCTTCCTGGCCGAAAGTCCCGAAGGGGGTCCCGCCCGAGAGATCCGGGTTGATCCGCACCACCCGATCGTTGGTGGGATCGGTCACGTAGATGAAGCCGCCGGCGTCCACCGCCACGCTCGACAGGTCGCGAAAGCCGGGCAGCGGCCGCACGTCTTGCGCGGTGTAGCGCCGCCAGCTCCGCACCCGCGCGTCGTCGTGGCTCGGCTGCCGGAAAAGCGCGTAGTCCCCGTCGGTGGTGACCGCCAGGAGCCTCGCCTGCGCGTCGAAAGCCAGCCCCTCCGGCATGCGGAAGAGCTGTCCTCCGTCGCTGAACGCGCGCCAGCCGCGACCCTGCATGTCGTCG
>VGFD01000790.1 GCA_016868975.1 Armatimonadota bacterium
TCGGGGGCCTCGGGGCTCAGCGCCGAGGAAATCCAGGAAGCAGCGCCTGCGCTGATGGTGGCCGTTGGCCTTGCTCTTCGGGAGCTTGTCTGAATGCCGCCGATCCGCAACCATGTCAGTAGCGCCACGCACCGCGTGACGATCAAGACCAGGCAAATCAAGAAGGAGGTAGCAGGATGACCATCAAGGTCGATCTTCTGCCAAGCGAAAAAAAGGGGTTCGGCATTGATCCGGTGATGATCTTCCTGGTTCTGATCATCATTCTCTTCACGGCTGGCTTCTTTGTGTACGGCAAGTCCCTTGAGACCAACATCGCGCGTAAGGAAGAAGACGTCCGACAGATTGACGTCAAAATCCAGGACGTGCGCAGCAAGCTTCCTGGCATCCAGAAGATGAAGGACGAGAACGCAAAGATCGAGGCCCAGATCACCACCATCAAGGGCCTCAAGAACGACCCCGTGCGTTACGCGAACCTCCTTTGGGAGCTCGCGGAGGCGCTCCCGTCCAACATCTTCGTGGCCAACATCAACGTGGAGCCCGCGCAGCAGTCGGTCGTGTTTTCGGGGTCGTCGGTGACCACCGGGACCATGAAGCCTCTGGAGTCCATCGCGTTGATGATGCGCAACCTGCAGACCTCGCGCTACTTCAAGGACGCCACCCTCTCCGCGGTGACCCAGAGCAAGGGCTCGGATGGCGTCGTGGGCTTCAACTTCCAGATTGAGACGCACTACGATCAGGACGCGGCGCTGAAGGCGCCCGACCAGATCGCGCCTCCCTCGGCGCCGGCAGCTCCGGGCGCGTCGAGTGAGGTCACGCCTCCGGAGACGACGCCCCCGGCCGGCGAGCAGCCGGGCGCCGCGCCCGCATCCCCCGCTGCGGGCGCGGAGGCCTCTCCGGCCGCGAGTCCCGCCGCGGGCGAGAAGAAAGGGTAGAGTGCCGACATGACGCTGACAACCCCGATGAAAGTCGTCCTGGCGGTCATCATCACCGCGGTGATCGGGCTGGGCTTCTGGGTGCTTGACTGGCAGGCAAAGCAGAACAAGCTGGCCGGCATTGACAAGACCCTCGAGGACAAGAAAGCGGAGCTTGACCGCATCGAGAATGACGTGAAGAAAATCGACGAGCTGGTCAAGGTCAACAACGACCTCAAGGCCCAGCTCAAGATCATCATCTCCTCGGGCTTCGTGCCAGAGAAGGATGACGCGTTCGTGCCCAACTACATCGAGAGCGTCGAGAAACTGGTGGCCCGCGTGGCGATCGAGGACAACGACCCCTCGTTCGACATCGTCTCCATCACCCCGGGCGCCCAGACGACTGGCAGCGGGCCGCCGCCCGCCGCAGGCAAGGACGACAAGGGGAAGGACAAGGGCGGGGCGGTGGCCCCGGCGCCCGAAGCGCTGCGCAACTACCCGACGCGCACCTTCCAGATGTCGATGAAGGGACGCTACGAGACGCTGGTGGACTTTCTTGATCGCCTGGGTCGACTTGAGCTGCAGCGCTTGATCACGGTGAACAAGCTTTCGCTCACGCCAACCGAGAGCAAGGACACCTCGTCCCCCATCCTTTCCATCACCATGCCTCTCACAGCCTATCTGCGAACCGGTGGAGGTGAACAGTAGTGAGACTCCTCGCAGCTGCCACGATCTTCCTTATGGGGCTTGCGTTCGTCGGCTCGAGCGCAAGTCTCGCCCAGGACAAGCCGCCCACGGTCCAGGGCGAGGTCCAGGTCGGTCCCGGCGGTGCCACGCCGGCCGCGCCAGGGGCTACTCCCGCCGCTCCCGGCGCGCCCGCCACGGAGGCTGCTCCGGCCGCCGATCCGATGGGCCCGCCGGTGAAGCGCGTGTGGCGCCGCAACCCGTTTGTGCTGCAAACCAGCGGGTCGTCGTCGCTACCCTCTGCCGGCAGCGCCATGACCGGGCCGGTGCCCGGCCCGACCGGCAAGCCCGCGGCGGTGAAGCCCGCCGCGCCACCGCCTCCGCCGCCTCCGGCGGATCCCACGTTTGCCCTGGTAGGCATCATGACCTCGGGCGGCTCGGTCCGAGCGCTGCTGGTCACCGGCAGCGGGCCCCGCGAGGTGAAGGTGGGAGACAAGGTTGACGGCTACACCGTCAAGCGGATCAACCTCGACGCCCGAGAGGTCACTGTCGAGCTGGCCAACCACGCTTTCCGGGTCGGTCTCCCCAGGGAATCGGCCTACCCGGCCGGTCCGGGCGGAGCGCCTTCGGCTCCGGGCGGCGCGCCGGCACCTGGC
>VGFD01000791.1 GCA_016868975.1 Armatimonadota bacterium
CGAGCGGGTGATGGATCAGCTGATCAGCCTGACGCGGGCCGAGCGCGGCTTCATCACCTTTGTGGACGAGCAGACCGGCGAGCTTTCCTTCGCGGTGGCGCGCAACCTGGAGCGGGAGACCATGGAGGCGCCCGAGTTCGAGGTCAGCCGCACCCTCATCCGCAAGGTGGTGGAGAATCGGCGCGGCGAGCTGCTGCTCTCCGCCATGGAAGATCCCCGCTTCGCCACCGCCAAGAGCGTCGTCGCCAAGGGGCTGCGCTCGCTGGTGTGCGTGCCGCTGCTGCTCCGCGACCGCGTGCTGGGCGTTGTGTACGTGGACAACCGCCTGCAAGCTGGCGTCTTCAAGAACGACGACCTGGACATGCTCACCGCGTTCGCCAACCTGGCCGCCATCGCCATCGAGAACGCCCGCCTCTACACCCAGCTGCGCGAGCGCATGCAGCAGGTGGTCACCATGAAGACCTACCAGGACGCGGTGTTCGAGTCGGTGGGAAGCGGCATCCTGGCCGTCGACAAGGAGAGCAAGGTAACCACTTTCAACCGCTCCGCCGAACGGATTTTCGCACTCCCTCGAGAAAAGGCGCTCGACAAACCGGTGCGCGATGCCCTGCACGGGCGCGCCGCGGATCTGTTCGCGGACATGCTCCAGGACGTTGCCGACAGCCGGCGCCCCACCGTCAACAAACAGCACTCCGGTTATTTCGTCGGGGCCGGGCCGGTGGAATTACTGCTCAACGCCGCTCCCCTGCGCAGCGCGGAAGGAGAAGACATGGGAGTCACCCTGGTGCTCGACGATATTTCCGAGCGCCTGCAACTGGAGGCCGAGCGCGACGCGGAAGAAGCGGAAAAGCGCAAGCTGAAAGCCACGCTGGGACGGCTCGTATCCCCTGAGGTAGCCGAGCTGGCCGAAAGGAATCCCAACGCGCTTTCCTTGAGCGGCCAGACGCGCGAGGTGTCGGTGCTCTTTTCGGATATTGTTGGATTTTCCACGATTTCCGAAAAACAGCCGCCGGAGCGGGTCATCGCGATGCTCAACGCCTACTTCAAGGAAATGTGCGACGTCGTGCGCCGCAATCACGGCACCGTCAAGCAATTCGTGGGCGACGAGATCATGGTGCTGTTCAATGCGGCGCGCGAGGAAAGCGATCACGCCTTCAAGGCGGTGTGGACCGCCATCGAGATGGTGGACCGATTGCGCGAGCTGGCCGCGGAAGATCCCGAAAACGAGCACGGCTTCTACAGAGTGAAAATCGGCGTGCACACCGGCCCGGTCGTGGTCGGCGGGGTGGGCACCGAAGACCGCATGGAATTCGCCGCGGTGGGCGACAACGTCAACCTCGCCTCGCGCATCATGGGCATGAATCCGGCGCTGGGCAGCACCATCCTGATTTCCGAGTACACCTATTACGAGGTGTTCCGCCGCATCACCACGCCAGTCCGCTTCCAGTACCGCGGCCAGCACGACGTGAAGGGCCGCCAGGCCGGCATCAAGGTGTACGAAGTGACCCGCATGGCATGGGAAGCTTGAGTCCCGTCAGGCCGACCCCTGACTTGAGACCCCTCTCGTCTCGCCTGGTGGTCCTGTTCGTGTTGCTGTGGGCCGCAATTTTCCTGATGGACGCCTCGCTGGCCGCGCCCCGCCGCGTGCCGCGGGGAAAAGCAGCGGTGGTCCGCAAGAAGAAGCCGACGCCGACCCCCA
Organism: Armatimonadota bacterium; assembly: GCA_016868975.1. Taxonomy (GTDB): domain Bacteria; phylum Vulcanimicrobiota; class Xenobia; order RGZZ01; family RGZZ01; genus VGFD01. The sequence goes on from VGFD01000791.1 coordinate 1,700, forward strand.
GTCCCAGCGCCACGCCGCAAACTCCCGCCCAACTGGCCTACCCCGGCGCGAGCCCGTCCCCGGTGGCGCTCACCGAAGCGCTTTCCGAGGCGCTGGCGCGCAATCCGACCATGACCTATTACCTGTCGCTGGTGCAGCAGACGCGCTGGGAAATTTCCCAGGCCTACCTGGAAATGAACCCCACGTTTACCGTGTCCACCACCTACTTCCGCACGCTGCAGCCCAGCGGGCAGACCACCACCAATCCCTTCGTCACGTTCCTCAACCGCGTCTTTCACGCCAGCCTGAACGCCACCAGCTCCACCATCCAGAGCTCGGCGCTGGTGGCCATCACTTGATGGCTGCCCTGGCGGGCCGAGGTCACCGCCTCGCGGGCGGCGGTCTGCTGGCTGAGCGCGGTCTCAAGCTGATCCTGCTGCAATTTCACCTTCAGCTACGCCTGCTCGAGCTGGGAGTGGGGAATCGCCTTCTGCTGGTACAGCGTGGTGTAGCGGCGCACGTCGGACTGGGCCTGTTGCAGCTGGGTGCGGGCCGCCACCACGCTGATCT
>VGFD01000792.1 GCA_016868975.1 Armatimonadota bacterium
CCTCCACGCGGTTCTGGCCCAGCATGGCCTGGCCCAGGTTGTCGTGGGCCTCGACCAGTCCGGGCAGCAACTCGACCGAGCGCCGCAGCGCGCGCTCCGCGGCGCGGAAGGAGGCGACTTGCAAGTAGCACTTGCCCAGCGCGTTCCACGCCTGCCCGCCGCCGCAGCCGTGGCGCAGCGCGCGTCGATAGGCCGCGGCGGCCGGCCGCCAGCGTTCCAATTCAACAAGGATCTCGGCCAGCATCAAGTGGATGTCGCCGGCCTCCGGCGACATCCGCAGCAGGCGCTTCAGGTAGGGAAGGGCTTCCTCTTTCATTTGCGCGGCGGACAGCGTCGCGCCGATGCGCTGCAGCAACCGCAAGGCGTCCGCCTCACCCTCAGCACGCTCGGCCAACGCGGCGGCCTCCGCGAACATCCGCAGGGCTTCGGCGTCGGTGCCGTCGGCCAGTTGCAGCAGTCCCAGGCTGAGGTTGGCGTGGGCGCGAAGCATGGGATCTTCGGCGGCGGCGCGCGCCAGGCAGAGCATGCCGCGCGCCGTGTCGACGTCGCCGGCGGCCAGCGCCACGTTGCCGAGATTGAGCAGCGCGTGGCAGTGGTGCGGATCCACCCGCAAGATGGAATCGAACGCCTTGCGGGCGGCCGCCGTGTCGCCCCGCGTCAGGTGCACCAGCCCGACGAAATTCCGCGCCATCAGGTGCATCGGATCTTCAAACAGCGCGCGCTGGAAGCAGAGCAGCGCCTCGGTCCATTCTCCGCGATCAAGACAGGAGCGGCCGTGCGCGACGAAGGTCTCCACGGTCAGCGCGGAAATGCGGTCGGGGTAGCCGCCTGGGAACAGCGGCTCGTCCTCCAGGGCGACCTCACGCTGAAAGCGGGCCAGGGCGGGGATGACGTCCTTGAGCACGCTGTCCCAATCCTCGCCGCCCAGCATGCCGCGCACGTGCTCCAAGAGCATCCGCAGGTCCCCGCGGGATGAGTGGGGGATCACGTTGACCGCGCCGGCCAGCCGCTGCACCCCACTCCAGGAGAGGAGGCGCGCCATGATGAGCTCTCCTTTGTGCAGTCCGAGATGCGGACTGGCAGCCACCACGCGATCACGGCGCCGGGCACGGAGAATGTCACGCAGCCGCAGGCCTTCCACCTCGCGTCCCACGACCTCGTAGAACGACACCGAGGAATCCGCCCACGACGCGATCTCCTCGCGCTCGCGGCCGGTGTAGCGCGCCGTGGAGTGGAGGAAGTGGTTCACGAAGGAAGCGTCGTCGAGCACCGGGCGGTCAAACACGAACCACTCAAGGAAAGGGAGATCGTTGCCGTCAACCACCCGACTGACGCCGTAGAACTCTCGCACGCCGCGCGCCAGCTCATCCGCGAACTGCGGGCGGAGCGCGAACTCCACCATATCGCTGAAGACGTCCTCGAAGGAAGGCTGGAGCTTTCGCATGTCACCTCCAGGCGGCGCACCCGGGAATTTAGGGCTGGCATGGCCGCCCCCCGCGACGTCACGCGGGGAGCGGAGGACCAGGGTGGCAGCAGGCAAGTGCCGGAGTTGAGAATCCCCCGGCACAACGGATTGCCCTCGAAATCGGGGCTTTCGACGGACTGAAGAATTTTCCTCTTAATATAGGGGCGACCGGTGCGGGTTCTGCAACACCGCTATATGAGTAGCCCAGGACCGGTGAGGTTTCCGCAAGCACAATCGTGGAACCACTTTTGCCATGTTGGATCTGCTGAAGCCCGACGTGGAAGCAAAAGTAGCCGGAATATGCTACCCTGGAGGGCGTGAGGCTTCGCGGCGATTTCCAGCGCTTTAACGGCCGTCGGTTTGCCGACGGACTCATCGTGTTTCTTGCCGTGCTTGCCGTGCTGGTCCCCGGGCATGCCAACCCGCAGGGCGCGGTGGGCACCGAGCCGCTCTCCCGCAAGCCCCTCTACACGCCGTTCCTCGCCTGGGGCGCGAAGCCTGACTTCAAGCTCGACGCGAAGGCGTTCAAGCACGCGCTGAAGTCGATCCAGACCTCCTACGTCAACGAGGTTTCCGAGGCCCGGCTGCTCGAAGGCGCCCGCCGCGAAGTGGCCGCGCTCGCCCGCCAGGCCCGTTTGCCCACCTCCCCGCTGCTGGCGATGCCGCTCAGCGAGGGACTGCCGCAGCGCGTGGTGCACGCCTACGGCAAGGCGGTCACGCCCAACCTCCTGTGGTACGCGATGGTCCGCGGGCTGGTGGCGTCGCTGAAAGATCCCGA
>VGFD01000793.1 GCA_016868975.1 Armatimonadota bacterium
CCGAAAAACGTTTACCAGCGGGACTTTCTGATTGAGCAGCACGGCCATGAAGAATGCCACCAACAATTGCGCGGTTACGGCAAGGAATGTGTAGAAGGCCGTGTTGGCTAGAGCGGTATAGAAGATGTCATCCGCGAACATCCGGGTGAAATTGCCGAAAGCTACGAACTCGGGCTCCGTGATGAGATCGTATTTAACGACGGCCAAGTAGAGACTATAGATGAGGGGATAGGCGGTGAAGATGAGCGTTCCGATAATCCAGGGGCTCACAAAGAAGTACCCCCAGAGGTAGCGTCGGAACCGCCCACGGGATAGACGTGGGCCGCGCCGCTGGGCGAGGCTGCCGGAGGTCATCGGCAGTTGCTTCCTATTGGACCGCGGCCCGAGCGGCGACATCTGCCACCCGGCCGGGCCGGACGCGTGATCATCTGCCACGGCGGTCGGCGCCAACGGTGCATCGAACCTTCAGGCCTATCCATTCGGAACGATTCACTCATCGGCATTGCCAAGGTGGCGTACTCTGGCCGCGTCCCCGATCCGGGTTACGTTCTCGCACAATGTAGGGACTCCCGCGGCGGCCGGAACGGCCTGGCTGCCCGCCCCCGAGCATCCGGCCCGCTCCCCCGCGCATTGTTCCAGGAGGGCGGGCTTGCGGCCCGCCCTCCTGGAGCTGTGCACGCTGTGCACAGGGTCGCGCCTGGCGTGCCCGGCACGCACCGGCCCTACTTGGGCAGGTTGTCCTTGAGGATGGCGTTGATCTTGGCCCCGGTCGGCTCGAACGCATCCTTCGACGACTTGCCCAGCACGGCTTCGCCGTACGCCTTTACGACGATTGCGTTGATCTCCTGGAAGCCCGGTGGGTGGTAGAACGACCGACGGTCCTGCTCGAAGCCCGCGTTGTGAACCTCCACCTTGTCCCAGGGCATGATGGAGTTCTTCCAGACCGAACTATCCATGTGGGACTTGAGCGTCGGCCCGGTGTAGCGGATGCCGATCAGGTCCCGCATGACCGTCGTGGTCCAGTACTTGATCAGCTCCCATGCCTCTTCCTTGTTCGCGCTGCGCTTGTGCACGGACAAGGCGTTGGAGGCGTTGCGGGTGGTGTCGTCGCCGTTGGGCATCTTGTACATCGGGACCGTGCCCGCGCTCAGCTCAGCGGGAACCTTGGTCGTCAGAAAGCGGCTGGCGAGATAGAACGCCAGCTTGCCGCTGATGAACATGCCCTCTGACCCGCCGAAGCTGCTGGCGGTGGAGCCGCTAACGAACGACTCGTCGCGCACGTGCTTGACCAGCCAGTCCCAGCCTTTGAGCGACTTTTCGTCGTCGTAGAGGATTTCCGTGGTGTCCGCGCCCCCGGTGGAGGGGTCCGAATTCCACACCTTCCCGCCAAAGCCTTCGAGCCACAGGTACCAGATCTTAAGGTTGGTAGGCACCTCGCGGTCGGCGTAGATCTTGTTCGCGCCGGTTCCGCCGAACTTCTTGATCGCCGCCGCGCCCATGGCGTCGTAGGTCTCGATGGTCCACTTGCCCTGCTTGTAGAGCTCCCAGGGGTCCCCCATCCCGAGCGGCTCCAGCAGCTTGCGGTTGTACAGGAAGAGCAGCGGGCCGGTGTATACCGGTAGCGCCCAGAGCTGCTTCTTCAACTGGAACTGGCGCAGCGGACCAGGCAGATAGTCGCTGAACTCGAACGTGCGGTCCGACGCAATGATGGGGTCCAGCGGATCGATCACGCCCTTGGCCACCCAGTTTGGGTTGAGCTCCGGATGGTTGTAGGCCACGTCCGGATAGTCGCCGCCGGCCAGCGAGGTGAGCGTCTTCACGGGGATGTCGGCCCACGGCATGATCACCAGCTTGACCGTGACGTGCGGCCGCACCTTGCTGTAGAGCTTCTCGTGCTCACGGAAGACCGGGTCCACGTCCGAGAGTGACTCCACCCACATGGACACCGTGACGGGCGCGCGCTGCGGCGCCTGCTGCACGACGGTCACGACCTTCTCGACCGTCTTGGTCACGACCTTCTCGACCGGCACTTCCTTGGTGACGACCTTCTCGACCTCGACCGTTTGCGTCACGACCTTTTCCACGACCTGCGGCTTGGACTCCCCACAGGCCGCCAGGATCGGGACGGCAGCGAGCCCGGCGGACAGCGCCAGAAAGCCACGCCGGCTCAGGTGCTTGGATGCCTTCATCTCGACCTCCCCGTGCGCCCCAGGCGCGTCTCGCCTGGGGTACCCCA
>VGFD01000794.1 GCA_016868975.1 Armatimonadota bacterium
CGGCCAACGTGTCCTTCTACGCGGACACTTTCCCGACGGCGATCTCCCTCGCCCGGGCAGTTTATGAGATGTCGCCGGGCCGGATTCTCGTGGCCTGGCTCTCGACCACTGTGAATACCGCCGAGGCCATGAATGCCTGGGCGCACACGTTTTCGATCTACGTGAAGGCCGCCAAGGACCGACCGGTCCTGCCGCTGGTCAACGGGATCGTCGACGGCACACCGGCCAGCAATGCGGGGTTGAAGCTGCGGCATTCACCCGTGCTGGCCGGCACGCTGCCGCCGGAAGTTCTATCGATCGAGCGCGTCACTGACGGCGATGCGATCGACCATTTCGAAGTGAAAGTTCAGATCGAGGAGACGGGGGATTAAAGGCGCATGCAGGAGCACTTGCGAGATTACGTCTGGATGGCACTGCCGGGCGGAAACGCCGAAACGGTGCCGGCCACCACCGAGGAGATCGGCCGGAAGATGGCCGCCGGGTATAGCCAGGTGTTCCCCGGGATCGACATGACACCGGTCGGTTCCCACGCAGATTCCCAGCCAGCCAGCACCGAGGAGGAGCAGCAATAATGTCCGCCAACATCCGCGAGACCCGCATCGGGATCAGCTTCCGCAAACAGACCGCGCTGCAGACGCCCCTGGCGGCCGCCGACTGCTGGTCGTTCACCAAGCTCAACGCCGCGCTTTCGGTCGTCGACATGGCGACCGAGAACGACGCCGCCGAGATCGGCAAGGGGAACGAGTTTGCACTCAACAACTACAAGAGCCACTGGAACGTGACCGGCTCGTTTGAGAAGTACATCTCGAGCCAGTTCCTGGCCTGGGTGTTCTGCTTCGGCCTGGGCAAGACCACCAAGACGACGCCTGTGGCGGGCGCCTATACCTACACGTGCGCGCCGCAGGATCCGGTCGCTGACGGCATCGACATGAAGGCCTTCACCTACGTCGAAGCCATTCGCCAGGGCGCGACGCCGGTGCTCGACCGGGCCGCCGTTGGCTGCGTGCTCTCGGATTACGCCATTACGCTCGCCTCGGGACCCGGCCGCGCCAACGCCAAGGTCACCGCCAACTTCATCGGCTGCGGAAAGGTCGTGCGGCCCTCAACGATCACGATTCCCTCGGCGGTCAGTGAAGAGTTCCTGAACTCCGCTTCGGCGGCCATCACCATCAACAGCGTCAACTACGTGACGAACCGGAACTTCGTCATGCTGGAGCAGACCTGGAACAACTCGGTGCGGGACCAGACCGGCTTCTATCCAGGTTCGGGCACCGACACGGGCGCTGCCATCCGGGGGCGCCTGGAGTTCGGTGACCGGGCGCCCGGCTTCAAGTTCCAGGCCCGGTTCGACGCAGGCTCGACGGAACTGACCGACCTTTACGCGCAGACCGAGGGCACGATCACCTGGTCGCTCCAGGGCGCGCTCATCAGCGGATCGACGTATCACGGCTGTTCCGTCACCTGGCACCGGGTGCGCTTCGCCACGGCAGTCGTCAACGATGCCGACGGAATCGTGACCGTCGAAGTGACCGTGCAGCCGCTGTGGCACACGACCAACGGCCTGCTCACGGCGGTTGTGACCACCAACCAGGACAACATTCTCGGATAACGCTCCCACAGGACTTCTATGAATCCACCTTTTAGCATTGAAAACGAGTTCGCCTTCTCCCTGCGCCTCGACAGCGGCCCCGCCGCGGTCGTGGTCCGCTTCCCGACCGATGACGACTGGGCGCGCCATGCGACCGCCTGCCGGACGATCTTTAAGAACCTCGGTCGCGGGAAATCGGAGACCGAGGTGGACAGCGCCAAGGCCGACCATGCGCTCTACAACGCCGTGCGCGTTGACGGCTCCCCGGACCTGGACGCGGTCGAGGCCGGGCGCATCATCGAACTGCTCGCCGCCTTTGAGATCCGTGACTGCCGGCAGGAGGGGGACGCCTACGTCATCGAGGCGATGATCCATGCGCAGGCCGTGGCAATCCGCCTCAAGGCGCCGACCACCAAGGCCGTGCTCGACTACCGAAAGCGGGCGTTTCAGCTGATCTCGCTGCCGCATGGGCGGACCCAGATGATCAGCCGGATCAGCGAGGCCGGCGCATTGTTCGACCGTTGCCTCGTCTCCGCCGAGGGCTACGACGGGCCCATCCCCATCCTCCACAAAGACCGGGCCTTGCGGGCGATGATCGACTACATCGAGACCGAGGTCGACGGCAGCGAGGTTTTTT
>VGFD01000795.1 GCA_016868975.1 Armatimonadota bacterium
TCATAGAGGTCTGTCGGACTCGCCATCCCGCATGCGCCGGAGTTCCTCGTGAACCTTCGCCAACTCCTCAGGACTAATCGGCGACTCCTCCGGTTCAGAATGGCCGTTGGTACGCTGCCGTGATGATGTATGATCACCACCCCGAAGTCTGTGGGACCGTTGCCCCAACCAAGTCAATGCCATGCCCAGAAATAACAGCAGCGGCCACAACACACGGAAAAGCGTGAAGACCCCTGCAGCCCCATGAGTACCTGCAGCCCCACCAACCACAGCTAGATTCATCTGGACCCCCTCGCCGATGCGGACGGCTGAATCAAATCCGGTCAATTAACATACGAATCAATTATAGGCATTGCTGCACCCAATGGAAAGGGTGGGCGTTGTTCTGCGTTGTTCTTTAGAGGTGTTGCAGTCTACTATCTAGGCTTGGACTTGTGGAGCTGCCGGTCAAACGCCCTTAAGGCACCGAACCTGAAAGCTGCCAAAATTGACACCCCCAACCCTCAACCCTAGAATTGGGTTACCATCAGGGCTCTTATTCCAACCACACATTGTTGGAACACCTATGCCCACAGGGAGGCGCGCCATGGCTACCAAGGCCTATATCCTCATCGAAACAGCGGTAGGGAAGACCCGGGAAGTCGCACAGCAGCTACGCAAGGTCCCGGGTATGAAGTCCGTGGACGTGGTCACGGGCCCCTACGACGTCATCGCCCTCATCGAAGCCAAGGACATTGCCTCCATCGGTGAGATGGTGACCGAGCATGTACACTTCGGCGGGGTGAACCGCACCGTCACCTGCATATCCGTCAGCGGCGCCTAGTCCAGGCGTCCTGAACGGCGTCTCATGGACTTCCGCTTTTCGCCCGCGGAAGAGGCCTTTCGTGAGGAGCTTTTGGAGTTCCTGGCGCGGGAGCTTCCTCCTGACCTGCGAGGCGTAGGCCGCGCCACCGAATCGGGGGACTGGGAGCTGACGCTTTCGATGCGCCGCAAGCTGGCCCAGCGCGGCTGGCTGACCATGCACTGGCCCAAAGAGTACGGCGGCATGGGCGCATCCCCCATGCTGAGCCTTATTCTCAACGAAGAGATGTCCTACCATCGCGCCCCTGGCCGCGACGTGTTCGGCGCGCGCATGTTGGGGCCGACGCTCATGATCTACGGCACCAGGGAGCAGAAGGAGCGTTTCCTGCCGCCGGTGGCGCGGGGCGAGGTGCAGTGGTGCCAGGGCTACAGCGAGCCTGAGGCCGGCTCCGACCTGGCCTCGCTTAGAACGCGGGCGGAAGACAAGGGCGACTACTTCTTGGTCAACGGCAGCAAGATCTGGACATCCCTGGCCCATCGTGCCGACTGGATGATGCTCATGGCCCGCACCGACCCTGACGCGCCCAAGCATCGCGGCATCAGCTTCCTGCTGCTGGACATGAAGTCCAGGGGTGTAGAGGTGCGGCCTATCATCAGCATGGCCGGCGAGCACGAATTCAACCAGGTCTTCTTCGATAACGTGGAGGTGCCCAAGGAGAACCTGGTGGGCGAGAAGGGCCGGGGCTGGTACGTGGCGGTGACGCTGCTGGACTTCGAGCGTTCCGGCATTGACTACGCCGCCTCCGCTAAACGGATTCTGGATGACATCAATCAGTACATGGACGACGTCCATGGCGACCACGGCACGGATATCCCCCGCGCCGATGAGGGCTGGGCTAGAGACCTCATGGTCGAACGGTATGTTGAAACAGAAGTGGCGCGGCTTATGGCCTACAAGGTGACGTGGCTTCAGAGCCAGGGCCAGGTGCCGACCAAAGAGGCGTCCATGAGCAAGGTCTTCGGCAGTGAAAACCTGCAAAAGTGCGCCGCCGCGGGGCTGAAAATCCTGGGCCATTACGGCGTGCTGACCGACGAGGACAAGTGGGTACCCCTGAGGGGCATCATTGAAAAGGCGTGGCGGTACAGCATATCGGGCACCATTGCGGCGGGGACATCGGAAATACAGCGCAACATCATCGCCAGCCGAGGGCTGGGGATGCCTCGAGGGTAAGGCGTGGACCTGGCGTGGAACGAGACCCAGCAGATGCTGAAGAGCAGCGCGCGGTCGCTCCTGGCTAAGGAGTGCCCGCTGTCGATGGTGCTGGCAATGGAAAAGGACGAGAAGGGGTACAGTCCTCAAGTGTGGCGTCGCATGGCCGAGGCGGGATGGCTGGGGCTAGCCTTTCCGGAGAAGTACGGC